>JAEUMM010000122.1 GCA_016792645.1 Alphaproteobacteria bacterium
GAGCAGCGCTTTCGCCAATTTGAATTCCGGTAGCAGGAATTGCGCCTCCGGCGCGTCATCGACGATTGCGATGACGGACGGACGCCCCGAGCCCCTTTGTCGGCGCCACTCCGCGACGAACATGTCGAGGATCATCGCCTCGAAATCATCGGCGGGCGGCACGTCGAATGCAACGCGAACCTGTTCGCAACACGCGCGCTGAGCGCGGCCGGAAACCGCGTTGAGAAAGGCGCCGCCGGCATTCGTGTTCACTTCGATCAGTTGTGGCCCGTCGGGCGTCACGTGAAAGTCGTAGCCCATGAGCGCGCCGGCGAGATCAAAATCCAGTTTGGAAATCTCCGACGCCCACGACAGGCTCTCGGCGCGATACGCGGGAAGGCGGGACGCCGCTTCAACGGCCTGAACCACCCGCTCCATCTCACTCAGGACACTCGAGGGAACAAAGACCGGGACATTCGAAAACAGCGACGTGTGTGTTTCAGCCAGGCTCTTGGCAAAGCCCGCGATACCGACTTCGCGATCCAACGCTTCCGACAACGCGGTGCGGTCCAAGGTGATGCAGAAGCATCCCCGATTCAATCGCTCTGCCTCGGTGCCGTCGCCCACGCGACAAGATTTTGGTGTCTCTGAATTTGTGATCACTATCGCCCCGCGACATAGAGGACGAGGCTGATAAGCCAAACCAACGCCGGTGCGAGCAGCAACCATTTGAAATCGGAATCCAGCGCAAAGTTAGTTTCGCTCATGAGCGCGACCGTAAGGGCACCGGCAAACGCGATGGCCCATGACGTGCCTTGCAACCGCAACGGCATAGCTTTGATAGCAACGAACACGGTGAGCACCCCGGCGCCTGCCATGAACCCGCCCATGACTGTGAACACGTTTTCTAACCAACGCTCAAGACCAGGAACAGCAGCCCGAATCTGTGCGAGGGTCGCACCCAAGAAACGTAGGTCTTCGGGCAACAGCGGTGGCCGGAGAGCGACGAAATAGAGACCCAGACCCACGAGCCAGATTCCGCAGGCGATAAGCATCCATATTGAGACCTGGCGATTTCCGCTGAATGCGTTCATGGTCCTGGATGTCCGAGGCAGGGGCTAACGCGCGTTTTGGTTTCAGGCTACACTTTCTTGTGTCTACATCCTCATCGACAAGCGCGACGTAACGAAAGGGCCTATGACGATTGGACCAAGCGAGTGGTTGCCTGGGTTGCGCGGCATACTGCTCGCTTCGGCGCTCGGCCATCTCGCTTGGGAAATCGTCCAGCTTCCACTCTACACGATTTGGTTCGAAGGCACGCCGTCCGATATCGTGTTTGCGATCGTGCACTGCACCGGCGGTGATCTATTGATCGTCACGTCGACTCTCGTAGCTGCGTTGCTGGTATTCGGACGCGGGTGGCCCACCGACCGGGTTGCCTATCGTAATGTGATGATTACGGCGATCATGCTCGGCGTGGGGTACACCATCTTCAGCGAGTGGCTGAATGTGAACGTGCGCGGCGCGTGGGCGTATGGTCCGTGGATGCCCCGCATCCCTCCGCTCGGCACGGGACTAACACCATTTCTGCAATGGATCGTCGTACCCGCCGCCGTGTTCCTTTTTGTGCGGCGGCGCGTCGTCTTTCGCTAGCGCCACAATAATTGAGCTGCAATCGCGCCCAGCAGCGCGGTCAAAATGACCCAACAAGCCCAATAGAGAGCCTCCGCCCACCATAGACGCGGCGCACCGCTTTCAAGCCGATGCTTGTCGAGCATGCCCCAAACGTGCAGTACGCCGCCGACGAGCAATACTCCGATGGCCCAGCCCCGCGTTTCGGCCGGCAGCAACATGCCGATGCCGGCGCCGAGAACGCCCGCACCGACGGATGATGTCAGGTCGGCAATCTTCCACCGCTTGCGCTCGCTGACAGGTACGACCTTGAAACCATCGTGCTTTTGGGCGTCGTTCATGTCGTCGGCGTTCCTACAGGTGCGCCGCGCGAAGCCGCAGGGAATTCGCAATCACGCTTACAGAACTTAGCGCCATTGCTGCCGCCGCGATGATCGGGCTCAAGAGCACACCGAGCACGGGGTAAAGCACGCCCGCCGCAATCGGTACCCCGGCGGCGTTGTAGATGAACGCGAAGAACAAGTTTTGTCGGATGTTGCGCATCACCTGACGCGACAAGCGTCGCGCCCGCAGGATGCCGGAGAGGTCACCCTTGACCAGCGTGACCCCGGCGCTCTCGATCGCGACATCCGTGCCCGTTCCCATCGCAATGCCGACATCGGCGGCCGCAAGCGCCGGTGCGTCGTTGACGCCGTCTCCGGCCATGGCGACAACCCGGCCTTCGGCGCGCAGTCTTTCGACGATATCGCTCTTTTGTTCGGGCAGCACGTCGGCACGAACATCTTCGATGCCGAGCTTGCGCGCCACGGCCTGAGCCGTCGTGCGGTTGTCGCCCGTCACCATCACAATACGGACGCCGTCGGCTTTGAGCGCCGCGATCGCGTCCGCGGTCGTCGCCTTGATCGGATCGGCGACAGCGATGACGCCGGCGGGTTTGCCGTCGAGCACAACGAACATCGCCGTTGCGCCCTCAGCCCGGAGCTTCTCCGCAACGGGCTCCAGTTCGGCGGACTTGATGCCCAGAGCGGCCACAAGCTTCGCGTTGCCGATCGCTGCGACCTTGCCCTCGATCGCGCCGGTCACGCCTTTGCCGGTTATCGACTCAAAACGCGCCACCGCCGGCAACGTGAGTCTTGCCTCTTCCGCGGCCCGTACGATCGCTGCAGCGAGCGGATGCTCGCTCGATTTTTCCAACGCGGCGGCGATGCGCAGGATCTCATCGCTCGAAAGACCGGCAACAGTTTCCACAGCTACGACCTTGGGCTTGCCCTCGGTCAGCGTCCCGGTCTTGTCGACGATCAGCGTATCTATCTTCTCCAACCGTTCGAGCGACTCTGCGTTCTTGATCAGGACGCCCGCCTGCGCGCCGCGCCCGACACCGACCATGATCGACATCGGAGTCGCAAGACCGAGCGCGCAAGGGCAGGCGATGATCAACACCGAGACCGCGGCAATCAGACCAAAGCTGAAGCGCGGTTCGGGACCCCAGATCGACCAAGCGACAAAAGCGATCGCGGCGACCGCGATGACAACGGGCACGAACCATCCCGAAACTTGGTCGGCCAGTCTCTGAATGGGTGCCCGGCTGCGCTGCGCCTTGGCGACGAGTTCGACGATGCGCGCCAGCATCGTGTC
>JAEUMM010000150.1 GCA_016792645.1 Alphaproteobacteria bacterium
GGCGGCCTCTTGATGTCGTCGGGCATCGCCTACGACTCGAACCAAGGCCGCGCCGTCGCCGCAGCCCTCGCCGCCCTGATGACCGGCGCGTCCTACGCCACCTCGGCCGCGATGGCCCGCGAACTGGGCGCCTTCAAAGGCTACGCCAAGAACGCGGAACACATGCTCCGCGTCGTCCGCAACCACCGCCGCGCCGCGTTCGGCTCGGTCGACGGTTACGAGAAGCTGTCGACGAAGCCCGTGCCGCTCAACGCCATCGACATGCCGGCCACCGGCTTCGAAGGCCTGGTCGACCGCGCCCGCGGTTCGTGGGACGAAGCCCTGGCCCAAGGCGCGCTCTACGGCTACCGCAACGCCCAGACGACCGTCATCGCGCCGACCGGCACGATCGGCCTCGTCATGGACTGCGACACGACGGGCATCGAACCCGACTTCGCGCTGGTGAAGTTCAAGAAGCTCGCCGGCGGCGGCTACTTCAAGATCATCAACCAGTCCGTTCCGGAAGCGCTGAAGGCCCTCGGCTACAACTCGGTGCAATCCGAGACGATCATCAACTACGCGGTCGGCCGTGGCACGCTGAAAGGCGCGCCGGGCGTCAACCACGAATGGCTGAAGCTGAAAGGCTTCGGCGACAAGCAACTCGAAGCGATCGAAGCCTCGCTCGCGACCGCCTTCGACATCTCCTTCGTCTTCAACCGTTGGACGCTCGGCGACGAGTTCTGCGTGAAGACGCTTGGCCTTGCGCCTGAACGCCTCGATGCACCCGACTTCAACCTCCTCCAAGAAGTCGGCTTCACGAAGGCCGAGATCGACGCCGCAAACATCTACTGCTGCGGCGCCATGACGCTCGAGGGCGCACCCCACCTGAAGGACGAACACCTGCCGGTGTTCGACTGCGCAAACCCGTGCGGCAAGCTCGGCAAGCGTTCGCTCTCGGTCGACAGCCACATCCTCATGCTGGCCGCCGCCCAACCGTTCATCTCGGGCGCGATTTCGAAGACGATCAACATGCCGAACAACGCGACGGTGAAAGACTGCGCCGACGCCTACATGAAGTCGTGGAAGCTGGCGCTCAAGGCCAACGCCCTCTACCGCGACGGCTCGAAGCTCTCGCAGCCGCTGGCCTCGTCGATCCTGGTGGGTGAAGACGAAGAGGACGACCTCCTCGAACAGCTGCCCGAAATGGCGCAGGGCGCCCGCGCGCAAGCGATGGCCGAACGCGTCGTCGAACGCATCGTCGAGATCACCAAGCGCGATCGCGAGAAGCTGCCGCACCGCCGCAAGGGCTACACCCAGAAGGCCTCCGTCGCCGGCCACAAAGTGTACCTGCGCACCGGCGAATACGACGACGGCCGCATCGGCGAAATCTTCATCGACATGCACAAAGAAGGCGCCGCCTTCCGCAGCTTGATGAACAACTTCGCCATCGCGATTTCGATCGGCCTGCAATACGGAGTGCCGCTGGACGAATTCGTGGAGGCCTTCACCTTCACGCGCTTCGAACCGGCCGGCATGGTCACGGGCAACGACTCGATCAAGAACGCGACGTCGATCCTCGACTACATCTTCCGCGAACTGGCCGTGTCCTATCTGGGCCGCAACGACCTGGCGCACGTCGTGCCAGGCGGCGACGGCCTCGAAGTGGGCGGTGGCGATGGCGAAGGCAAACGCCCAGCACCGCCCCCGCAGAACCCGGCGCGCATCGTCTCGTCTGGTCTTGTCCGCGGTCAGGTCCCACAGCAGCTCGTCGTCGTCGAAGGCGGTCAACTCGCCCGCTCTGAGACCACGATGCTCGCCGCCACGCTGCGCACCACGACCAGCGAGATCGCGCTCGAAACCCAAACGCGCCGCGTTGCCGGCAATCCGGTCGCGCAAGCGATCGAGATCGTCGAACGCGAAGTGCAAGTTTCGACGCACGCCTCACGCGCACGCAAAGTCGCCGAAGCCCGCATCAAAGGCTACGAGGGCGACGCCTGCAGCAACTGCGGGAACTTCACCTTGGTGCGTAATGGAACGTGCCTGAAATGCGATAGCTGCGGCACCACGACAGGCTGCAGTTGATAAGTCGGCGCGGGCAGAAAAGTTCGGGAACTCCTTCTGCCCGCGACTCGTTGGTGACCTTGCAGCGTGCCGTTTGGGCCTTTGCAGGGCGGGGTAAAACAAAAAAGGGACGACAATGATCATCTGCTAGAAGCACGAAGGAACCGGCACATATCGCGAGTTCATTCTCGACGACGCCGAACTAGGCGAAGAAGTCGCCGTGAAGACCCACATCGCGCATCGCTCCGGTGACGACGTCGTCGCCGAAGACTGGACCGAAGCCGGCGTCATCATGCGCGCGCCCGAAGGCCTCAAAGCCGCCGTCCGCGGCCGCTTTGGCAAAACCGGCTTCAAGAAGCTCGACGAACTGTTCTCAAACGAAGTCGCCGCCCTGCAGGCGATCGCCGTGAATTACGAGCCAATCCCGCTGCAAAACTAATCCCCCCGTTTTCAGACCGCATGCGAGCCCGGCCCTGGTGAGCCGGGCTCGTTTTGTTAGACACGCCAGCTCAGATTGGCGAACGCGATCCGCGCCAATCGCTGCCAGGACGGCATCGCCGTCGCCGAAAACGGATCAATCGCCGCCTGGCGCGCCAGCGTCGCCACAGCCAAGCCTGGCATCGCCGTGGTCGGAAAGCGCGCGCGGTTCAACGCACCCAGTTCAGTCCGCACCAGCGCCTGCAGTCGCGCAAACACTGGACGAAGCGCCCCCGAACGCTCGCGTAAGGCGAAAAAGTCCTCCGCATTGACCCCGGCATCGGCCAACCACGACAGCGGAAACCGGCACCGCCGCCGCGCCGCGAACGCCGCCGCATCGTTCAAGTGGCCCGCATACAGCGTCGCAGCCCCCGCATGGCCGGCCGCAACATCAGCCCGCTCGCCCGCGCTTAACACCCGCACCGCCAGCTGCACGATCGCACCACCGGCTGCCCGGGCGTGTGCTGCCATGGCCTTCTCATCGTCAAACGGCGTCTCTTCGAGATCCAAGCCGCGCGCGTCCAGGTACCGGTCGAACAGCTCCCGCGGCAAAGCATGCGCGCGCACCGTCTCGCTCAACGCCGCCGGCACCGGCGCGACCAACGGCCCGTTCGTATAGATCGCCGAGATCTGCTCCCGCCACCAGGCAAGCCGGATATGCCCCGCCATCGGCTCGCGCACGCTCAAGCCGATGCGCGACACTTCATGATCGAACGCATAGAGCGCAAGCAACGCGCGCCGCCGCGCGGCCGGCGCAAAGAACGTCGCGACATAGTGGTCGGGATCGCCCGCAGCGACGACCTCCTCGACGTGCTTCCAAACCGCCTCGTCCACGAGAAGCTCACCAAAGAAAATGGGGCCGTGCGAAACGCACAGCCCCATGAAGATAAGCGGCGCGGATGCCTTAACCCAAGTGCCCGCGCGCAACCATGCAAAACAGCATCGGCACGGAGAGCATGAAGTTCGTCCGCGAGAACAGCATGGCCGTACGCCCGGCCGCTGCCTTCTGCTCCTTGGTCAGATCCGGAAACTTGTTGTCAATGTTCAGCGCCTTCTGCTGGTTCGGCCAAATCACGAACCAAACGTTGAACCACATGATCGTGCCCAGCCACATGCCGATCCCGATCAGTGTCGTGTACGGGTCAAACCCGCCGACAACCCCAAGCGTCAACGCGTTCAGCAAATAGTCCAGCAAAAACGCCAGGAATAAGCCGGTGAGGATCGTGCCCATCGCGGCCCAGCGGAAGTACCACAACGCCTCCGGCGCAATGACCTTCGTCACCGCCGGCTTCTGCTCGTCGGGGATCTTCGGCATCGAAGGAATCTGAACGAAGTTGAAATAGTAGAGGATCCCGATCCACAAAATGCCGAACAGCACGTGCAGCCAGCGGAAGATGAACTGCCAGAACCCAGGACCGGTCAGTGTCTCGACGACATTCGACGATCCGCCGACAAGCACGAAGATAACGAACACGAGTGCCGCGAGAACGAACCCCGCGATGAACGTGTTGCGCATGTTGCTCAGTAAGGCCGCCATGACCCTCAACTCCCCTCAGAAAGTCCGACTCAATTGCCGGTTCAGTGAAGAGTATATTTTGTCCGCAGGTCAATCGACCCGCGGCTAAAACCCGAACCGGATGAGGGGCTTAAGCCCCTTCAAATGCTAAGGGCCGTGCGCCGCCTGGCCTTCAGCCACGTCACGACCTGCAACCGGGTGACGAAAATCGAGGTGAAAAACGACGTGATGACGCCCAGGACG
Source organism: Alphaproteobacteria bacterium (assembly GCA_016792645.1). GTDB lineage: Bacteria > Pseudomonadota > Alphaproteobacteria > Micropepsales > Micropepsaceae > SZUA-430. Next base: position 4,277 of record JAEUMM010000150.1, read on the forward strand.
AACACCACCGCGAACCCACGGACTGGCCCGCTGCCCACCGCCAGCAGGATGAGACCGGCCAGAACGTGGGTGGCGTTGGCGTCCATGATGGTCGACATGGCCCGCGAGAACCCTGAGTCGATGGCCGCCATCACGGACTTGCCATTCGCCTGCTCCTCGCGGATGCGCTCATAGATCAGAACGTTGGCGTCGACCGCCATACCCATGGTCAGTACGAAGGCCGCGATACCCGGCAGGGTCAGCGTAGCCCCGATCGCCGTGATGATCCCCAGCAGCAGGATCATGTTCATCAGCAACGCGATATCGGCCAGCAAGCCGAACAGCCGGTACTGCAGCAACATGAACCCCGCGACCAAAATCAACCCGCCCGCCGCCGCATACTGGCCGGCATCGATGGAGTCCTGACCGAGTTCGGCGCCGACCGTGCGCTGTTCGACGGCGGCGAGCGCCACGGGCAGCGCGCCGGAGTTCAACAGCACGGCCGTCTCGTTCGCCTCTTCGATCGTGAAGTCGCCTTCGATCTGCCCCGACCCGCCGAGAATGGGCGAGCGAATATTCGGCGCCGTGATCACCTTGTCGTCGAGCACGGCCGCAAACCGGCGGCCGACATTGGTCTTGGTGATGTCGGCAAAGCGCCGCGCGCCGATCGGATTGAACTCGAACTGAATGATCGGCATCTGCGTGCTCGAATCGAACGAGCCCATCGCTCTCTTGAGCATGTCGCCCGCGATCACGACGCGTTCCTTGATCACGATCGGCGCCGTTCGCGCGTTCACCCCGCGGCCGACCGTCTCCTGCAAAAGCTTCGTGCCGGGCGGCAGACGCTTGGCCTCGATGTCCTGCGGCGAGACGGTGTCGTCCACCATATGGAACGTCAGCTTCGCCGCCGTGCTGCCCAGCTTGATGATCTTCGCCGGATCGTTCTCGCCCGGCACCTGCACGATAATACGCTCGCTGCCCTGCGGCTGGATGGTGACTTCCTTTGTCCCGTCGGGATCGATGCGCTTGCGCAGAATTTCGACCGATTGCGACATCGCGCTGGAGCGAATCTGCTCGCGCCCCGCATTCGTCATCGTCAGCGATGCCGTGCCGTCGGGATTGATGCGCACATCGTAGTCCGAGGCGCTGACGCCGGTAAACGACGCGCCGGCGGGTTGTGCCAAGGCGCGCAAAATTGTCCGCGCCTCTTCGATCTTCGCGGTGTCGACGCGAACCGACACATGGTCGGGCGCGGCCGACAGCCCCGTGTAGGTGATCCGCGCCTTGCGCAACGCCGCGCGCACTTCATCGACAAGTCCCTGCAGACGGTCCTTTACGGCGGTTTCCACCTGCGCTTCGAACAACACATAGGATCCGCCCTGAAGGTCGAGCCCAAGCGTCACCGGTCGATGCGGAATGATCGGGATGTTGGTGCCCAGCCACGTCCGCCAAGCGTGCGGCATGGCGTTGGGTGCGGCCGTCAGAAGCCCGAATAGGCAGACGCCCAGAATGAGAATGATCTTCCAAGGCTGAAAGATAAGCATCGCGTCGCGTCCGGTCTATTTCTTGTCGTCGTCGTCGGTCTTCGACGCGGTGGCGGGTTCGGTCTTCGAACGAACGTCGGCGATCGTTGCCTTCACGACCCGAATCCGCACGTCCTCGGCGATCTCCACCAAGACCTCATCGTTCTCAAGAACTTTGATGACTTTGCCCACGATGCCGCCGCCCGTCACCACGACGTCGCCGCGCTTCACGGCCGCGACCAGCGCTTGATGCGCTTTCACCCGCTGCTGCTGTGGGCGCAACACAAGGAAGTACATGATGCCGATGATCAGGAACAACGGCACAAGCTGCACGAAGAAGTCGCCGGCGCCGGCTGTGGGCGTTGCAGCGGCCTGGGCGAAGGCGGGCGAAATCCACATGAGGCGGCGGTCCGTTAACTTTCTTGGGTCGGGGGAGCGGCTTTGCGCGGCCGGACTATAGCTGCGCGCAATCTCAATGCAACCAAAGGCTAAGCGCCATCTGGTCCTACCCGCGCCCATCCTGTAGTCAAAGCCGATGACCCACGATTTGGCGCTTTTGGAGCGTATCGCGCAGGCCCTTGAGCGCCTGTCGCCCGCGCCAGCTCAATCGCCGGATTGGCAGGTCGCCGAGGGCTTCGTCTGGGATCCCACGCGCCAATCGCTTCAGCCGCTCGCCCAGATCGCCCGGATGCCGCTCACCCTCCTCAAGGGAATCGACCGCCAGCGCGATCAGCTAATGGCCAATACCGAACGTTTCGCCCAAGGGCTTCCCGCCAACAACGCACTGCTCTGGGGTGCACGCGGCACCGGCAAGAGCGCCCTGGTCAAAGCCGTCCATGCCGCAGTCGCCTCCCACGCGAAGACCCCGCTCAAGCTGATCGAGATCCACCGCGAAGACATAGCGACGCTTGGTCAACTCCTGTCGCTCATCGCAGCCGCCCCTGTGCGCACCGTCCTGTTCTGCGACGACCTCTCCTTCGACGCGCACGACGCCGCCTACCGCCCATTGAAGACGGTGCTCGAAGGCGGCATCGCAGGACGTCCTGAGAATGTCGTCTTCTACGCTACGTCGAACCGTCGCCACCTCATGCCGCGCGAGATGATCGAAAACGAACGCTCGACCGCAATCCATCCTGACGAAGCGATCGAAGAGAAGATCTCGCTCTCGGATCGCTTCGGCCTCTGGCTGGGCTTCCACAACGTCGCGCAGGCCGACTACCTTGCGATCGTCTCCGGCTATGCCAGACACTTCAGCTTGAAGATCGCCCCGGCCGACCTTGATCGCCGCGCACTCGAATGGTCGGTAACGCGCGGCAGCCGCTCGGGCCGCGTCGCCTGGCAGTTCATCGAGGATCTGGCTGGCGAATTGGGCCAGCGCCTTCGCTAGAACCTGGCCAGATCAGCGGCTCGCCGTCGCGCGCGCTAGGTGCCGGTTCGGATCGACCGCACGGTCGCCCTTGCGAATTTCGAAGTGCAACTGCGGCCGGTCCACGTCCCCGGTCGAGCCCACGAGAGCGATCGTCTGCCCCTGGCGTACGCTGTCCCCGCGCTTCACCAACAGCTTCTTGTTATGCGCGTACGCGGTCACATACCCCGTCGAATGGCGGATCAAGAGCAGGTTGCCGTAGGCCACCAGTTCGTTGCCGCCATAGACGACGACGCCGCTGTCCGCCGCTTTGACCGGGGTTCCGGGATCCGCGGCGATGTTTATCCCGTCGTTGTGAACGCCTGAATTCCGGCGCCCGAACGGCGAGATGATCTTACCGTCGATCGGCCAAATGAACTTGCCGGTCGCATCGTCTGCGTCGGTGAGCTTGATTTCGGGCTTCGCCGCAACCGGATCCTGCGCGACGGCGTCGCCTTGCGGCGGCTCGAAATTCTCCGGCCCGCCCTGCCCGTCAAGCACCGGCTTGGGGCGCGGACCTCCCATCGCGTAGTAGCGCGCACCACCAAGGCGCGGATCCGTGCCACCGCTCTGCACAGATTTTACCGGCAACGGTGAGCTCGTCACCGGCGTCACCTGCGCAACGGCGCGCGTCGGACGCGGCCCCACATAGGGAATGGCGAGACGCTGTCCGGGATAAAGGGCGTCAGGCGCGCTGATATTGTTCGCATCGACGATCGCCTGGCGCGAAACGGCATAGGCGCGCGCGATCGAACTCACCGTTTCGCCGGCGGCCACGACATGCACGGCCGACGGCGGCAACACCAACCGCTGACCGCGTTCCAACTGGTATGGCGCCCGCAGCGAATTGGCGTCGATAATGGCTTGTGAGGACAAGCCGTAACGTCGTGCAATGTTGTCGACGGTATCGCCGCGCTGAACGAGCACAACAGTGACCGGCCGCGCAGACGGCCGCATATTGGTCAGCGGCGCGCGCGGCTGATCCATATCGACGGTCGCACATCCGCTCGTCGTTCCGAGTAGCAGCGCCGCGACGAGAGTCTGCACCGTCTGCTCGGCACGTCGGCGGTCTGAGCGACGCTTACGCGGTTCACCCGTCCGCTCCATCACTCTTTGCCACGCCTTCCAACAAGGGCACGAACTTCACGGGCAGCAGATCCGTGCTCTGAAAACCCTGTGCCGTCCGTCTTATGCGGACTAGCACCTGCCCATCGACACCTCGATCAATGGGAATAACAATGAGTCCCTTAATATTCAGTTGATTTAACAATTCTTGCGGCGGATTTTCGCGCGCCGCGGCGGTGACGATGATGCGATCGAACGGCGCCTGCCCCGGCCAGCCGCGCATACCGTCGCTGACCCGAAAGTCCACGTTGAACAACTTAAGTTTCTTAAGACGCTCTTGCGCCTTCTCCGCCAGGCTGGCGTGCCGCTCGATCGTGTAGACGCGCCGCACCAGCTTCGCCAGGATCGCAGTCTGATACCCGGTCCCCGTGCCGACTTCCAACACGCGGTGCGCGGATTTCAGTTCCAGCTGCGCCGTCATATACGCGACGACATACGGCTGACTGATCGTTTGCCCAGCATCGACCGGCAGCGCCACATTGTCGTACGCGCGGTCCTGAAACACCGCCGGCACGAACAGCTCACGCGGCGTCGTTTCCATCGCCGACAGCACGTCGGTATCGGTGATGCCCTGCCGGCGCAGCTCCATCAGAAGCTGGATCATACGCACGTCGGTCTGCATCGGCGCCTCGCAGGAGCTCTTGGGCGCGCGTTAGTCCAGCTTGGGCGGCGCGCCGGGAATATGCTGTGCGAGCACCTTGCGCGCCCGCTCCTCCGTCAGATTCAAATGCAAAGGTGTTACTGAAATACGACCGTCGTAGATCGCGCGCAGATCCGTGCCTTCCGGCGGGTTACTCCGCATCCGCGTAAATCCGAGCCAATAATAAGGGTTCCCGCGCACATCCATGCGCTCAATGATGTTGGCCTGCGACTGATCGCGCTTACCCTGCGACGTAACCTCGACCCGCGCGACCGACTCCGGCAGTGCATCCGGGAAGTTGATGTTGATCAGCACGTCCTTCGGCCAACCCACTTCCAGCAGCTTACGCACCAGCCACGGACCGTGGTACGCGGCGCAAGCCCACGTCACCGGCCGTCCGTCTTCAAACCCGTAAGTCTGGCTGAGCGCTATCGAAGGAATGCCAAGCCCCGTCCCCTCCATCGCCGCGGCGATCGTGCCCGAATATGTTACGTCGTCGGCCATGTTGGCGCCGCGGTTCACACCCGACAGCACGAGATCGGGCCGCTTGTCCTTTAAGACCTGCGTCACGCCCATCAGCACTGAATCCGTCGGCGTACCCTGGACGGCATAGCGCCGGTTGCCGACTTGGCGCAGACGCAAAGGCTGAGTCAGTGTCAGCTTGCGCGACGCCCCGCTCTCTTCGCTCTCCGGCGCGACGACCCAAACATCATCCGAAAGCGCGGCCGCGATCTTCTCCAGAACTTCAAGCCCCGGCGCGTTGATCCCGTCGTCGTTCGACAACAGAATCCGGATCGGAAGCTTTCCTTCGTTCTTACGCACCATGAGCCGCAATGACCTCGACGCCGCCCATGTACGATTTCAGAACGTCGGGTATGGCGATCGACCCGTCCGCCTGCTGATAATTCTCAAGCACGGCAACCAAAGTGCGTCCGACGGCAAGGCCCGACCCGTTCAGCGTATGAACGAAGCGCGTGCCCTTCGTGTCGCCCGCCGGGCGATAGCGCGCATCCATGCGCCGCGCCTGAAAGTCCCCGCAATTCGAACAGCTGGAGATTTCGCGAAACGCGTTCTGCCCCGGTAGCCAAACCTCGATGTCGAAGGTCTTGCGCGCCGCAAACCCCATGTCGCCCGTCGACAGCACCATCGTGCGGAACGAAAGGCCCAACCGCTTCAGCACCTCCTCGGCGCAGCCCGTCATCCGGTCATGCTCGGCGTCGGAATTTTCCGGCGTCGTGATCGACACCAACTCGACTTTCGAGAATTGATGCAGCCGGATCATCCCGCGTGTGTCTTTGCCTGCAGCACCAGCCTCAGACCGGAAGCATGGCGTCCACGCCGTGAACCGCATCGGCAACTGCGCCTCGTCCAGGATCGTCTCGCGCACCTGATTGGTCAGCGGCACTTCCGCCGTCGGGATCAACCAGTACCCGTTCGTGGTGCCGAACTGGTCGTCGCGAAACTTCGGCAACTGCGCCGTTCCGAACATCGCCTGATCGCGCACCAAAAACGGCGGCACGACTTCCTGATACCCGAACGTCTCCGTATGCAGATCCAGCATAAAGTTCGCGATCGCACGTTCAAGCCGCGCCAACTGTCCGCGCAGCAACACAAAGCGCGCGCCCGACATCTTCGACGCCGCATCGAAGTCCATCAACTTCAACGCTTCGCCAAGATCGAAGTGCTGTTTGGCCGCAAAGTTCGTCGAGCGCGGCGTGCCCACGCGCCGCGTCTCCTTGTTCGCCGTCTCGTCAGGCCCGTCAGGAACGTCGGCGGCGGGCAGATTCGGGATCGTGCTGAGCAACTCGTTCAGCGCCTCTTCCGACTCGCGCACGCGCAATTCCGTCGCCGGAATCTCGTCCTTCAGCCGCGCGACGTCCGCCATCAACCGCTGCGCCTCAGCCTCGTTCTTCTGCGCCTTGGCTTGCCCGATCTTCTTCGATGCGTCGTTGCGCAGCGACTGCATGTCCTGCAGCTTCTTGGTCGCGTCGCGCCACGCCTGATCAATGTCGAGAATCTGCCGCGACATCGAAGGCAACCCGCGACGGCCAAGGCCTTCATCGAAGGCGGCAGGATTTTCGCGGATGAATCGAATGTCGTGCATGACGAAGCGGCCCGAGTTGGAGGGCGCTTCTTAACGGCGAACGGCCCAGGCCACAACAGGACTAAACGGCGCTTTCCGCCCTTTTCGCCTCGTCCGCCCGCTGCTTTTCGATCAGCTGGACGCTCCAAATCGACGCCTCGAAGAGGATGATCAAGGGAATCGCCAAGGCGAACTGGCTGATGATGTCAGGGGGCGTCAGAACCGCTGCCACGACAAAAGCGAACACAATCGCATAGCGGCGGTTGCGCTTGAGGAAATCCGAACTGACCAAGCCGACCCGCCCCAGAAGCGTTAGCAACACCGGCAACTGAAAACTCAAACCAAAGGCAAAGATGAAACTCATCACCAAATCGAGATAATCCGAAACCTTCGCCTCAAGCTGGATGGGGAGCGAGCCGGCGCCCCCGGGTGTCTCGAACCCCAGGAAGAAGTGAATCATCACCGGCATCAGCCCCCAATAGACCAACGCCGCGCCCATTATGAAGAGGATCGGCGTCGCGAACAGGAACGGTAAGAACGCCCGCCGCTCGTCGCGATAGAGCCCGGGCGCGACGAACATCCAAATCTGTGAAGCGATAATCGGAAACGAGATGCAGAGCGCGCCAAACCCGGCAACTTTGATGTAGGTGAAGAACGTCTCGTACAGCGCCGTGTAGATCATCCGCCGGCCCGGCTGCCCTTCAAGCGCCACGGCCAACGGATGTGTCAGGAACGCGTAAATCTGTTCGGCGAAGAAATAGCAACCGACGAACGCAACGACAAAACCGACCAGTGACCACATCAACCGCTTGCGCAGCTCGATCAAATGATCGAGCAACGGCGCGCGGGAGGCTTCGATATGCGCCTCGTCGTCGGCAGGCTTGCTCATGGGGGCGGCGGATCGGCGAGCGGCTTGTCGGTGTCGGGCGGCGGCACTGCAGGCTCAACCTTCTTGGGCTTGGGTGAATGGCCGGCCATCAACTCGTCTTCGATGCCATCGAGTTCAGGCGGCCGCGCCATCTGGTTGAACTCGCGCTTCATGTCCTCGACTTCGGACTCGCGCATCAGCTCATCGACATGCCCCTGAAACTCGCGCGCCAGCGCCCGCGCCTTGCCGACCCACTGGCCGACCGTGCGAAACGCTTGCGGCAAATCCTTAGGTCCGATCACCAGCAACGCAACGATGCCGATGACCAGAAGCTCGCTCCAGCCGATGTCGAACATGCGCTAAACCGCGCCTCTAGTTCTTGACGCGCTCTTTCTCGGCGGCGTCCTTCTGCGCTTGCTCAATCGGCTTCTCGTCTTCCGCGAGACCCTTGCGGAAGCTTTTGATGCCGCGCGCCACGTCGCCCATAATGTCCGAGATCTTGCCGCGGCCGCCGAACAGGATGAGCACAATCACCCCGACGACGAGCCAGTGCCAAATCGACATGCCACCCATATTTTGATCCTTCAAAGCCGTTGGAGCATCCGCCGTCGGATGCAATTAACCGGCCGCTCGCCTCAATTGTCCCAAATGGTGCACCCGGGCGCAATCGACCAGACCCAGCATGCTGAAATTGGCGGTAAAACGGCGGGCCTCCGCCCTACGCATCGTCACCTTTGGGGTCCGGAGTCTCAGGTTCGAACGTTTCGCCCGTGTCGTTGATGTCCAGCGGGTCCTCATCCATGGCCAGCGAGTCGCTGGGCGAGGGAACGCCAAACCCGGCCGGAATACGCCCTTCAAGCACCCCAGCGGCCCGCAATTCGTCCAGCCCCGGCAAGTCCGAAACCTTGTCCAACCCGAAGTGCAAAAGGAACTCGTCGGTCGTGCCGTAGGTGACAGGCCGCCCCGGCACACGCCGCCGCCCACGCATCTTCACCCAGCCCAACTCCAGCAGAATGTCGAGCGTGCCCTTGTTGATGGTCACCCCGCGGATCTCTTCGATCTCCGCCCGTGTCACCGGCTGGTGATAGGCGACGATCGCCAGCGTCTCCATCGCCGCACGCGACAGACGCTTCTGCTCCACCGCATTCCGCTGCAGCACATGCGCCAAATCCGGCGCCGTCCGAAACGCCCAACGCCCGGCCAAGCGAACCAAATTTACGCCGCGCTTCGCATAAACCTGCGACAGCTCTTCGAGCAGCGCAGGCACATCGGCATCCGGCGGCAACCGCTCAGCGATCGTGTTCTCATCCAGCGGCTCCGCCGCCGCGAACAGCACCGCCTCAAGCATACGCAGATGCATCGCGCTTTGCGGGATCGCATCGCCCGGGAACAAACGCGTCACGATGCCGTGACCGTCTTGCTGTGTGTCATCGGGGCTTTCATCGTCGAGCTTCATGGCGTGCACCTTCTGGGGCGTCATGTCGCGACCTCTTCTTCGGATTGTTGTTCGGGGCGTCGGCGCACATAGAGCGGCGCGAACGGCGCCATCTGCCGCAATTCAACCAAGCCGTCGCGCGCCATATCAAGACTGGCGGATAGCGTACTGGCGATACCAGTGCGCCGCGGCCGCCCCGTTGAAAACTCGGTCGGCACCAGCATGTCGATCGTCGACCAATCGATGATCACGCCCAGCATCTTCTGCAGCCGATGTCGCGCATCCTCGATCGCAAACAGCGGCAGGCGCCTAAGCTCATAGTCGCTGTGCGCAATCTTCTTCACGCGCTGCGTCGAATAGGCCTTGAGCAGATCGAGCAACGTGTCCGAATATTGCGGCGTCTTGATCACGCGAATGCCTTCCGGCGCACCGCGCAGAAACACCTCAGTGCCCAACCGGTCGCGCGACATCAGCCGAGTCGCCGCCATGCGTATCGCCTCAAGCCGCTGCAACTGCAACGTCAACCGCTCCGCCAACTCATCAGCCGAAGGCTCACCGTCGCTCTCCGGCTCCGGCAGCAACAGCTTCGACTTCAGATAAGCCAGCCACGACGCCATCACGAGGTAGTCCGCCGCCAGATCAAGCTGCTTCACCCGCGCCGCCGCGATGAACAGCAAATACTGCTCTGCCAACGCCAAGATCGAAATCTTGCGCAGATCAACCTTCTGCGCCCGCGCCAACGCCAACAGAACGTCGAGCGGCCCTTCGTAACCGTCGACGTCGATGATCAACGCGTCTTCCGGTGAAGGCTCCGGCGTCGGCGCGCCGGTGTCGAAGGTCATGCTCATGCCACCCCCGAAAGCGTCGCATCCAGCTTCGATTGCGCCTGCGCCACGGCGAATGGCTTCGGTTGACGCAGCATCTCAAGCGCCCGATCACACCGCGCCAGCGCCTTGCCGCTCAACATCGGCGTCGCGTCAGCCACCTCGCGCATGTGCTCCATGTTCCGATTGCAGTGAAGAATAAGATCGCACCCGGCCGCGATCGACGCCCGCGCCCGCTCGGCATACGTGCCCTTCAACGCCCGCATGCTCAAATCATCCGTCATCAACGCGCCGTCAAAGCCGATGAACCCGCGCACGACCTCATCGATCACCGTCTTGCTCGTTGTCGCCGGCCCCGTCGGATCAATGTCGGTGTAGACGACATGCGCCGTCATCGCGAACGGCGCCCGCGCCAGCGCGCGAAACGGCACGAAGTCCGTCCGCTCAAGCTCCTCGCGCGGCGTATCGACCACCGGCAATTCCATATGGCTGTCCGACCGCGCACGCCCATGCCCCGGCACATGCTTGATCACCGGCAACACGCCGCCGTCCAGCATCCCGTCGATCACCGACTGCCCCAGCGACGACACGACCCAAGGATCACGTCCGAACGCCCGGTCGCCGATAATGTCGTGCGCGCCTTCGATCGGCACGTCGATGCAAGGCACGCAGTCCACGTTGATGCCCAAATCATGCAGCTCCGCCGCCATGATCCGCGCGTTGTCATACGCCAGCTCGCGCGCCGATGTCGGATTCTGCCGGTTCACCGCGCCGAACACGGCGGCCGGCGGCCGCGAACGCCAATGCTCGCCGCGCAACCGCTGAACACGCCCACCTTCTTGATCGATCAAGATCGGCGCATCGCCGCGCCCCACGCACGCGCGCAGACTGGCCGTCAGACGGCGCAGTTGGTCCGGCGAGCCACAGTTGCGACTGAAGAGGATAAAGCCCCACGGCTTCGCCTCACGGAAAAACGATTGTTCTTCCGCGGTCAGCTCATGGCCGTCGCAGCCGAAAATAACCGCTCGTGCGGTCATGGGATGCCCACTCCCTCATGACGCAGGACAAGATGCCCTGCGCCTTTAGCGCCCCCGCGCTTAGATCACTTCGATGCGATGATGCAAGCCTGCCCGCCGGCCTTCAATTGCTCGCACACATTCGCTGCAGATGCCTTGTCCGCGAATCCGCCCACGCGCAACCGATACCAAGTGCCTTTGCCCTCGATTTCCGCCGATTTGATGGTGGGGCTGTAATCGCCCAAGAGATCCTGGTTCGCCGACTTGATCTTCGACCAAGCGCCGGCCGCCAGCTTGTCGTTCGGGAACGAGCCCAGCTGGATCATGACGGAACCGCCAGCAGTGGCGCGCGTGGTGACCGACTCTGTCGGCGCCGTCAGGGCCGCGGGCGCCTCCACCGGTGCCGGAGCAGGCGCCGTCTCCACCACGGCAGCCGGCGGCGGCTTGATCGGCATCGTCACGGCCGGCGTGGCGATCGCCGGCTTCGCGACCGCCGGCGTCAACACCTTCGGCGCAGCCGGCTTTATCGCCGCGACCTTTGCGGGCGGCGCAGGAACGCTTTCGACCGGCGACAGCGTATTGGTGATGTCCTCGCTCCCCGACGGCAACGGCGTCGGCGGCGCACTGCTGATCGGCTGCGGCGCGCCTGCGGTAAGACCCGTCACGCCCGTGTTCGAATCCATCCGAGGATCGGCGCCCGGCGGCTGCAGATCCGTCACGACCGTCGCCGGAGGCCCACCGGCCGCTGTCGCGTCCGTAACTTCCTGCGGCGCCGGATCCGACGACGTTGCGACCGCGCGCGGCTGCTCCGCCGGCGGCAACACGTTTTCGGTCTGCTCGGACGCGTCGCCGAACAAGCGGTCATAGCTCTTGTCCGCCGCCACGTCTTTCGTCTCGGTGACCACGCCATCCGCAGGAATACGCGTCGGCCCGGCGTCGGCCGACAGGATCGGCGGCCCGCCCTGCCCATGCTTCACGCCTTGATTATAAGCGACCCAAACAACGCCCGCGAACGCCGCGAGCACCACGATGCCCAAGAGCACGACGAGCGGGCGCGAACGCGGCCTCTCCGGCTCAAGATCGCTTTCATAGAGCAACGCATCGTCGTACGGCGGCTCATATAAATTGCGATCAGGATTGACCATGACTGTATATCCCCTCAGCACGAATTCATGCGTTGACGCGAATCGTGGCGTGCCCTTCGCAGAGTACACCGACCAAACTTGGAATTTCGAAGCCTTTTCGCATAGCTACACGTCCAACTCGACGGCGAACAGACGGCGATGCTCCTGCAAAGCAAAGCGGTCGGTCATGCCCGCGATGTAGTCCGACACAACGCGCGCTGTACGCGACGTCCCCGGCTCATCGCAAAGTTGCGCCCACCGCGGCGGCAAGACGCCCGGCTCGCTCAACAGCAAACCAAACAAATCCGCCAGCACGCGCTTGGCCTTCGACAGCATGCGGTTGACCTTAAAGTGCCGGTACATGTTCTTGAAAAGAAACGCCTTAAGCGCCCGGTCGTTGGCGCGCATCTCGTCGCTGAAAGCGACCAGCGGCTGACCGCACACGCGAACGTCTTCGGCCGTCTTCAATCTCATCGACGAAACGCGACGGTGCGTCTCGTGCAAGGCATCGTCGATCATCGCCGTGATCAAACGTCGCACGCTCTCGTTGACCAGCCGCGAATGATCGAGCCCTGGGTAGCGAGCCTGCACGTCGGCAAAAATTCCACCGACCAACGGAAGCGGCAACAATTCCTCGACCGTGAACAGTCCCGCGCGCAGACCATCATCGATGTCGTGATTGTTGTAAGCGATGTCGTCGGCCAACGCCGCGACCTGCGCCTCCGCGCTCGCAAACGTATCAAGCCGCAAATCGAAAACCGTATTGAACTCCGAGATCGCCTGCGGCAACGCCTCGCCCTTCGACAGCGGCCCGATCAGCGGCCCGTTATGTTTGACGATGCCCTCAAGCGTCTCCCACGTCAGGTTCAAACCGTCGAACTCGGCGTAACGCTCCTCCAGCTTCGTGACCAACCGCAACGCATGCGCATTGTGATCGAACCCGCCGAACGGCTTCATCGCCGCCGCCAGCGCATCCTCACCCGCATGCCCAAAGGGCGCGTGACCCAAATCGTGAGCCAACGCTAAAGCCTCAGCCAAATCCTCGTCCAACCGCAGCACCCGGCTGATCGACCGCGCGATCTGCGCAACCTCCAGCGAATGGGTCAGCCGCGTCCGGTAGTAATCGCCCTCGTGATAAACGAAGACCTGCGTCTTGTGCTTCATGCGCCGGAAGGCGCCGCAGTGAATGATCCGGTCCCGATCGCGCATATAAGGACTGCGCGTCGCGCTCTCGGGCTCACGCCACTGCCGGCCACGACTATGGTCCGCGCGGGCGGCATAGGGGGCAATGTCGACAAAGGCCCGAAATTCGCTCAAATCAAGCACCTCAAGCGCCGGAAGTAAGGTCGCAATTGACGCCGGCTGCCGCGCGCATACATAGAGTGCTATGCTACGGCTGTTTAACGGCCAGAAGGTTACCCGAAAGTTAACATGGATACAGCCACCGATACCGCGCCCGTCCGCGTCAGTGCCAGCGCTGCCAAGCGCATCGTGACGCTGACGGCCGCCGAAGGCCAAGGCGTGATGTTCCGCATCGCCGTCAACGGCGGCGGCTGCTCCGGCTTCCAATACGACTTCAGCTTCGACGACACCAAGACCGACGAAGACATCCTCGTCGAACGCGACGGCGCCCGCGTATTGATCGACCAAGCCTCCCTAGAATTCCTAGGCGGCTCCGAAGTCGACTTCATCGAAGGCCTCATGGGCTCCCACTTCGAAATCAAAAACCCGCAAGCGAAATCCTCCTGCGGCTGCGGCACCAGCTTCTCCGTCTAACCGGTGTCCTCACCGTCGTAGTAATTCTTCGTCGCGCCCATATCGAAAATGTCGTGCTCGCGATCGAGCGCGCGCACGAGGATCTTGTTCGAGTCCGGATAGACGCAAACGTCGTGTGGCTTGCGTTCGCCGATCATCAAATACCGGAACGGCTCAGCGCCGTTGTTGATGAAGCAGTGGCCCGCCCGCTGCCCCGCCGGGAAGCACACATAATCCCACGGCTTCATCTCATGCGTCGCATCGCCAAGGCGCAGCGTCCCGTGACCAGCCAGAACAAGCGCCTGCTCTTCCTCCAGCAGATGATAGTGGAAGGGACACGATTGCCGGCCCGGCGCCACCTCTTCGATCAGCATGCCGACGTGATAGTCGCGGCCCATCACCGCCATCGTCAGATGCTTGACCTGCCCGCCGAAGCGCTTGCCCTCGCTCCACGGCTCCCACGGGATGTTATCGAATGAGATCGGCGCCTTCGGATTGGCATCCGTCTCGGGCGGCGGACTGATCACGCGCGGCGCATCCGCGGGATTGGCAAACCCGGTGTTCTCACCGTCCCAATAGCCGCGTGTCGCCGCCATGTCGTAGATCGCGCGTCGCCCCAGCGGGCGCACCATCACCTTGTTGGAATCCGTGAAGACCACGACCTCGTTCGGATTGTCCTCCCCGACGACCACATAGCGGCACACCGCGCCGCTGTTGTTGATCAAACAGTGAC
>JAEUMM010000158.1 GCA_016792645.1 Alphaproteobacteria bacterium
TTCGCGCTTTGGGTTCACGTCGACGCCCACGATCATGTCGGCGCCGGCGAGCTTTGCGCCCTGGATTACGTTGAGGCCGATGCCGCCCAGGCCGAAGACCACGACGTTCGCGCCGGGTTCGACCTTCGCGGTGAAGATCACTGCACCGATGCCCGTCGTCACGCCGCAGCCGATGTAGCAGATCGTTTCGAACGGCGCGTCCTTGCGTACCTTGGCCAGTGAAATTTCCGGCAGCACGGTGAAGTTCGAGAATGTCGAGCAGCCCATGTAGTGCAGCACTGGCTTGCCGTTCAGCGAGAAGCGCGAGGTGCCGTCGGGCATCTGGCCGCGGCCTTGGGTGATGCGGATTTTCTGACAGAGGTTCGTTTTGCGGCTGAGGCAATAGTCGCACTCGCGGCATTCGGGCGTGTAGAGCGGGATGACGTGATCGCCGGGCTGCAGCGAGGTGACGCCCTTGCCGACCTCGCGCACGATGCCTGCGCCTTCGTGGCCGAGGATTGCCGGGAACATGCCTTCGGGATCTTCGCCCGACAGGGTGAACTTGTCGGTGTGGCAGATGCCGGTGGCCTTGAGCTCGACCAGGACTTCGCCGGCGCGCGGGCCTTCCAGTTGGACGGTCTCAATCGTCAACGGTTTGCCGGCTGCGTGGGCGACGGCGGCGCGGACGTCCATGTGTGTCTCCTTTCGACTCTCAATGCGGATGACGCGTTTTGTGCTGCGCCGGAGCGCCAGTTGCAAATGCGAACGGCACCCCACCCCAAACCGTCGCAGCCCAACATCTGCTGATTTGGGCGGTTTTGCCGAAACAGAGGCGGGTGGGCGGCGTGTCGCGCGATCGCGGCTAAGGTCGTCGGATGAACTCTTCGCAGTGTCCCGTCACTTGCTTCTTGTAGGGCGCACCGAATGTGCGATTGAGGTCGTGGACGCTTCGAACGAAGGTGCGGTCCTTGTTGATTGTCGTCAGGCTGATGGGAAGCGTTCGTTCGTTGAATTCCACCACGATGATCGCCGTGCTTTCTTGGTCATTCCAGACCACGGCTTGATTGCCAGCCCCCACGTCGTTGCCGACCAGGATGGTTCTTTTCGAACTCGACCATTCCTTCGGGTAGAAGCTTACAACGGTCACCTCACCATTCATGGCTTTGCATATGATCCATTCAGTCGGCCGTTCATCGGCGGCGTACGCGGTCACGGCGCGTTCGATTGGCACAAGCGCCCACAGAAACAACAGTGCAAGTCTGAGCTTGGTTGCCATCAGGGCTGCTCCCTACCACCCCTCTACCAGATGAAACTGCGCCCCCGGTGCGCCTTCGACGCGGAGGTTGCATTCGCCCGCGGCGGTGGGGACGCTCCACTCGGTTTCCGCATCTATGGCGGACTCGAAAACGGTGCCGGTGCAGACGAGACGGAAGGATTTGGCTTCGCCTTTGATTTCGGCAAAGTAGAATTTGGCGCGCAGGAGGGGGTGGGTCCACGTCGCCGGGCCTTCGACCGCGGGATTTGACGCCAGGCGGCCTTGTATCGCGAGAGGCGCAGGGTTCTTCAGCACCGCTTCGATCTTGGCCATGATCTTCGCCGCGTCAGGATCGCCGGCGGGCTGGGCCTTGAGCAGTAGCTTGTGGGCGCAGGTTGCGCCTCTGTAATTGCCGTCGTCGGTTTCGAGTTGGACCTGCAGCGCGAGCGCGTTGACCTTCACGGCCGGTTCTAGAAACGCGCCTTCGCTTATCGTGGCGCGCCTGATGTGGAACAGCGCGGCGCGCCAGTCCTTCAACTGTCCGTGCGCCACGGCGAGAGCGAACGAGGCCATGGCGCTTTCGTAGAGATTCGTGCGGAGCCGCATCGCGTTTTGAAGCCGTTGGATCGCCTCGGTGAATTTCTTCTCCCGAATGAGAGCGCGCGCCTGCTCGTAACGCTGAACAAATTCGCGGTGGACGGCCGAACGGTCTTTCACGCCCTCCATGCGGTATTCGAAGATGAATTCGGTGCCGTATTGATCGACAGGTGCGCCGTTGCGCATGGCGGGCTTGAACCGCCACCCTTTGAATATTCGCACAGTGCGATCGACGAAGGCCTTGGCGCCCATCGCGTCGGTTGCGAGCAGGTCTTGGACCGAGCCGTCCTTTGCAACGGTGAAATTCAGCAGCACCCAGCCTTCGCTCCAGTCCTCTTCGCTGGACGGCGGGTAGCGCACCTCCGTACGATCGGTAAGTACCGCGGGCTCGAACCCTGCGAGAGGTGCAATGCCGGGGCCGCAATAGACGTCCGCCCCGCGCGCTGGATCCGCCCGTACCGGCGCCACTAGGGCAATTGCCGCCGCCGCAGCAGCCAGCATTAGCGTGCGTGTCAAATGATACCCCCTCATCTGCAGGCAAACACTGGCGCGCGATTGCGGCAGAGACAAGGCCTCTCAATGTTGCTTGAGTTGAGATTCCGCTTTTGACTTTGGCTCCATCGGATACTTCGATTCGCCGGGCACAGCAGGAACCGAGAGAACCTCCGCGGAACCCGATCACAATCGCTTTGGATTTTAGGCGCTTTGTAGCGTTCGCACAGGCAATGCGCCGCGCTGTGATGATCCCCACAGCTGCGGCGTGAATCAACGGGTTGAGATTCGCCTGAGCGGACTGCATATTCAACTCGCTGGCCGCCGAACGCGGACCGGCAGTGGCTCGACATGGCGTCCCAATAAGGACGCACATCGGGTGTTCGGGCCGGGCGCTTGTCGTTCCCCGCTGATGAAACTCAAGAACCTAAAGGGATCCGGA
>JAEUMM010000192.1 GCA_016792645.1 Alphaproteobacteria bacterium
ACCTTGACCGGCGCGATCCGCATTTCGCTGGGCTTGGAAATGGCGGGTCTGTTCTCGAACAACGACGAACTCGCAGAACGTCTCGCGGCCGCCGGCAAGGCGGAGGGCGAAAGCCTGTGGCGCATGCCGATGGGCGAACGCTACGACCGCATGATCGACAGCCCCATCGCCGACATGAAGAACATCGGGGGCCAATTCGGTGGCTCGATCACGGCGGCGCAGTTCATTCAACGCTTCGTCAACAAACTCCCGTGGGCTCACCTCGACATCGCCGGCACCGCATGGGCGGAAGAAGCCCGCGGCTCGACGCCGAAGGGCGCGACGGGCTTCGGCATTCGCCTGCTGAACCGCCTCGTCGCCGACAACTACGAAGGTTAGATGGCCGAGATTCTCTTCTACCATCTGGAGCGGGCGGCACTCGAAGATGTGCTGCCCGGCCTGTTGGAGAAGACGCGCGAACGCGGATGGAAAGCTCTCGTTCGCGTAGGCTCTGACGAGCGGGCCGCGGCACTGGACTCCCATTTGTGGACCTATCGCGAGGAGAGCTTCCTGCCTCACGCCCTGCTGCGCGACCCGCACCCGGCGGAGCAGCCCATCCTCCTGACGGCGCTGCCCGGCAATCCAAACGGCGCCGAAGTCCTCTTCTTCGTAGACGGCGCCTCGACCGACGATTGGACGGGCGCCGAGATTGCCGCGGCCGCCCGCGTCGTCCTCATTTTCGACGGCCGTGACCCATCCGCCCTCGAAGCCGCGCGCGACCACTGGAAGCAAGCCAAGGGCGGCGGCCACGATGTGACCTACTGGCAGCAGGCGGCGTCGGGAAAGTGGGAAAAGAGAGCCTGATTGCCTCGTATTCAGGAAGCTTGACGGGAACCACCCCGGAACCCCGCGCGTTCTAGAAACAGCGTTCGCAGCAATGCGCACCGGCGCCTTTTTTGCGTCGACAAAGGGTGGAGACCAACCATGTCTGGCAGCAAGGACTTCGAAGAGAAGAAATTGAATCCGCGCGCCTCGTATCAGCATCCCGAACAGGTGCTGAACGATCAGTCACTGACGCGGGAGCAGAAGATCGAGATCCTGCGCGAGTGGCACTACGACGCCGTCCGCCTACAGGAGTCCGCGGGCGAGAACATGACGGGCGGCGAGCCCGATCTCCTGCGCCAAGTGTCGAACGCGCTGCTGCGCCTCGACGTCTCTCCGTCGGTCGAAGCCGATCCCAATGCGCCGACAAAGACCACACCGTGGTGGCGCAGCATGAAGGATCAAGTCACGAAGGCCTTCGCGCCCAAGCCCGGCGGGGCGGGAAAGCCGCGTTAGCTATTCGGCTGCGCGGCGCCGCATTTCCGGATCAAGCCGCACGACGTTGGACGGCAGCGGCTTGTCGCGCGACGTGCGCTTCGTCTTCTTGGGCAGCGGATCGCGCAAGCCGGCTTCTTCGCCCGCCTCGAGGAACGTGTCCAAGACTTCAAGCAGCTTCATGAACTGAAACCAAGCGTAGGGCGTTTGCGTGCCCTTCGTCATGCGGTCGACAGCCCATTCCTTCAGCGCACGCATTTGCGCTTCCGGCGTCGTAGTAGCCGATTTCATAAGTCCTACCCGAATAGCCCCAACAAAGTGACCCGTCTCCGCCGATGCACGGGAAGCGAAGCGGCTCCACGCGAATCAGCGAGCGATTAGGGTGGCCCGGGCGGGTTAATCGGCGCTTAATGCGATGATCAACCGTCCGCCGCAAGTTCGCTGCGCGCGGTTTCGTATGCTTCCGCCGCCGCGAGCCAAGCAGCCTCCGCCGCTTCGAGTTGCTTCTGCGCGTCTGCGCGCTGCTTCGTCAGCGCGGTGACATGCGAAGCCTCCTTCTCATAGAGATCGGGCGCGTTCAAAGCGGCCTCGAATTTTGCAATGTCGCCCTGCAGTTTGCTGACCCGCTTCTCCAAATCGTCCGCGGCCTTTTTCAGCGGCGTCACCCGCGCGCGCCGGTCGGCCGAGGCCTTGCGCTCTTCCGCCTTGGTCAACTTCGGCGTCTTCGCTTTCGAACCGGGCGGCCGGCGCTCGTCCATCAACAGCTTGCGATAGTCGTCCATATCGCCTTCGAACGGATGCACCTGTCCGTTCGCGACAAGCCACAGGCGATCGGCGCATGTCTCGATCAGGTGCGGGTCGTGGCTGATCAACAAAACCGCGCCGGGATAGTCGTTGAGCGCCAGCACCAGCGCCTCGCGGCTCTCGATGTCGAGATGGTTCGTCGGCTCGTCGAGGATCAGAAGATGCGGCGACTCCAGCGCCGCAATCATGATCAGAAGCCGCGCCCGTTCCCCGCCCGAGAGATCGCCGATGGCTGTTGCGACCTTGAAATCCGGAAAGCCCGCGGCGCCCAATCGCGTCCGCGCCTCGCGCTCGTTCAATTTCGGCATCAGCCGCATGAGAAACGACACGGGCGTCTGCCGCGGATCCATCTCGTCGAGCTGATGCTGCGCAAAGTAGCCGATGCGCAGCTTGCGCGATTTGGTGATCGTGCCGCTCATCGTCTGCAGCCGGTTCGACACCAGCTTCGCGAACGTCGACTTGCCGTTGCCGTTGGCGCCCAGCAGCGCGATGCGATCGTCCGGATCGATACGCAAATCCATGCCGGAGAGCACCACGCGCTTGTCGTAACCGGCGCTGACCTGATCGAGCGCCAGCAACGGCGGCGACAACTCCTCAGGCTCCCCCAACCGGAACGGGGCGACGCGCTCGCTGTTCATCTCGGCGATCGGTTGCAGTTTCGCGATCGCCTTCAACCGGCTCTGCGCCTGCCGCGCCTTCGAGGCTTTGTAGCGAAAGCGATCGACGAACGCCTGCATGTGTTTGCGCTGCAAATCCTGCTTCGTCCGCGCCGCCTCCTGCACCGCCAACCGTTCGGAACGCGTGCGCTCGAACACGTCGTACGTGCCGGTGTAGTAGGTCAGCTTCTTTTCTTCGAGATGAAGGATCGAGTTGACCGCGGTGTTCAGAAGATCGCGATCGTGGCTGATCAAGATCATCGTGCCCTGAAAGCGCTTCAGATATTGCTCGAGCCACAACGAGCCTTCGAGGTCGAGATAGTTCGTCGGCTCGTCGAGCAGCAACAAATCCGGATCCGAGAACAACACCGCCGCCAGCGCCACGCGCATGCGCCAACCGCCGGAGAATTCCGAACACGGCCGCTGCTGCGCTTCCGCGTCGAACCCGAGACCCGCCAGAATTTCCGCCGCACGCGCTGGCGCCCTGTGCGCGCCGATATCGACCAGCCGCGTCTCGATCTCGGCAATGCGGTGCGGATCGCTCGCCGTCTCCGACTCCGCGATCAGCGATGCCCGCTCCGTATCCGCCTCAAGGACGGTGTCGAGAAGCGACGTCGGCCCGCCGGGAACTTCCTGCGCGACGCCGCCGATGCGCCAGTTGCGCGGCATCGTGATTTCGCCGCCATCGACCTCGGTCTCGCCCGTCAAGAGGCGGAACAGGGTGGACTTGCCCGTGCCGTTGCGGCCGACAAGGCCGACCTTGTGGCCGGTCGGAATATTGGCCGTCGCCTGCTCAAAAAGCGGGCGGCCTTCGATGCGATACGTGAGGTTGATGATGCGCAGCATGGGGCGCGCTGTCTAAAGGGGTTTGCGCAAAAGGGGAAGGCGCGACAACAGCGCAAACCCGCGCGGCTTGCGACCCCTGGGGCCGGTCTGTATGAAGGCCGTCCGATTTTCAGCCGATTTTTGAAGGATTTGCCTCATGACCGAACGCACCTTTTCGATCATCAAACCCGACGCCACCCGCCGCAACCTGACCGGCAAGATCATCGACCGCCTGGAAACGTCCGGCCTGCGCATCGTCGCGCAAAAGCGCATGTGGCTCTCCCAGAAACAGGCCGAAGGCTTCTACGCCGTCCATAAAGAGCGCCCCTTCTTCCACGACCTCGTGAAGTTCATGACCTCGGGCCCCGTCGTCGTTCAGGTTCTGGAGGGCGCCAACGCCGTCGCGAAGTACCGCGAAATCATGGGCGCGACCGACCCGAAGAAGGCGAACCCCGGCACCATCCGCAAGGACTTCGCCGAGTCGATCGAAGCGAACTCCGTCCACGGCTCCGATAGCGCGGAGAACGCCGCCATCGAGATCAGATACTTCTTCGCCGACACCGAAGTCGTCGGCTAACCCAAGTCTTGCGCACTCGTCCAAGGCCGCGCCGACAAGCGCGGCCTTTTTATGCGCTGCGCAAAACGCACGTAAGCCCAGCCATCACGCCGTCACATCGGCAGAATTCCGCGGATTCTGCCATCACGGTGCCATCACATGTGATGCCAGCCTGACGCAGCCATTCGCGAAGTCGTTTCAGAATGGTTTTGCTTGGGCGCCCGCGGCGGAGCGCTACTTCGGCGTCTTCTGCCGCGGATGAACGGAGTCCTTGAACACGTCAAAGCCCTTCCACGCCGGCTCAGGCGGCTCGTAGCCTGGTTGAGGGCAGTACTGCGACGGCTCCTCTCCGGAGGGAATGTAGCGCGGGCAATTCGGAAAGATCGCGCGCGCCGTCACGCGCACCAGCATCTGCGCGCCGGCGAAATCTTGCATCGCCGGCTCGTCGCGGCTGATCGCAGCGTCGCCGTTGACCCGCAACCGACGCGGCTTCTCGCCCATCGCGATGAAGAGCAGCCCGACATGCGGATTGACCGCGATGTTGCCAAGGCTCTTGAACATGCCGTTCCCGTCATAATCGGGAAACACGAGTGCGCTGGATCCCGTCACACGCACGAAGCCCGGCATGCCGCCCTTGAACGAGCAGTCGGGCCGCCCCTGATCATCCGCCGTCGCCAGAAAGAAGAACGGCGCCGTCTCGATGAATGCCTTGTCGTCGTCGCTGAAGGCCGTGCGCAGCGTCACCTGCGCGAGGCGGTCGGCGATGCGCCGGCTCTCGAACTCGTCCTGCAGCCGTCGATTGCCTTGGTGATAGAGTAGGCTGTCGCTCATCGCACACTTCCCCGTGTCGCGACCATTCTACGCGAGTTTGCCGAGCAAGACATTCCGGGCACAGCCTCCCCCGCGAGCGCCGGCCCCGACGTAGACGCGCCCGCGTCGGCAGGACGCGGGCGCAGTCTGCTCCGATTACAGCGCCTTGATTGCGGTCGAGCAGGGCGTCTCCGGCTGATCCGAACGCTTCAGTGCGTCGATGATGCGCTGCTTGTCTTCTGGTTTCACGCCGATCTCGGCGGCGATCGCGCGGATCGTCGTGTTGGCCGCATCCTGCGTCATCGAACCGGCCGCCACGGCGCTGTCGATCACCTTGCACGCGCCGATGTACGTGCCGCCCAGCGCACCGCCGACGCCGCCCACCAGAAATCCGATGACGCCGCCGATGACGAAGACGAGTAAGAACAACAAAAACCGTCCCATGGGATTGTGTCTCCTGTTGATGAGTCCCCCAATCCGCCACCGTGGGCCGCAAACATGTCGCGCTCAAGACATCGGCACGGGAACCGGCGAAGGTAACTGTCTGTTGGCCCGCCGGTTCCCTGGTGCCCCGGTGCGGCGCCTGGACGCGCCCGAAAGGCTTGTATTCGGCCTCGCGCGTCAGTAATTTCTGTCGTGACAGAAAGAACAGGCATAGGAGACCGTCATGCCGCTTTCGCCCGTCATGGAGAAGATCGTCCTGCACTGGGGCGAAATGGGCGCCCGCTGGGGCGTCAACCGCTCCGTCGCTCAGATCCACGCGCTGCTCTGGCTGCACGGCCGCCCAATGGCCGCCGACGAGATCGCGGAGGTCTTGGGCATCGCCCGTTCCAACGTTTCAACCTCTCTCGACGACCTTCAGGGCTACCGCCTCGTGACGCTGATCCACATGATCGGCGACCGCCGCAATTTCTATGAGGCCAAAGGCGACCCCTGGGACGTCGTCGAGACGATCGTCGACGAACGCAAGAAGCGCGAGATCGACCCGACGCTCGAAGTCCTGCGCGCCGCGCGCGACCTCGCTGAAAGCGACCCCACCACGCCGCCCGACGTGCGGCGCCGCGTCAACGACATGCTGTCGTTCGTCGAGCGCCTGATGGGTTGGTACGACCAGATGAAGCGCGTGCCGCGACCTGCGTTGCAGCGGTTGATCAAGCTGGGTGCGGGCGTCGCCCGTCTCGTCGCCGTCAAATAAGAGAGCCTGAACATGGCCCGCGCGTTGACAGGTCTGATGTGGAGCGGCCCGCGCTCCGTTGCCGAGGCCGATCACACCGAACGCAACGACACGATCGAGCGCATCATCGGCGCCCGCGCGTGGCTCTCCCTCCCCGAAGCCGTGCGCGCGCGTTTCGAACGCGTCACGCCGGCCGTCTACGAAGGCCGCACAGACACCAAGCTCACGCTGCTCGGCCGGCTCTTTGCCTACTTCTTGTTTCCGTTCGGCGCGCCGCTGCCCGTCATCACGGGCGAGTGCGACGCGTTGGTGAAGGTGAGCGTCAAAGACGGCGGCATGTCATGGACGCGGGTCTACCGCGGGCCGTTCGGGTTGGCGTTCCAAGTGCGTTCGATCAAGCGTCCGTCGGAAGACGGGCGACTGCTCGAATGCTGCGCGGGCGGATGGACGATGCTGCTTGATGTGTCCGCCGACCAAGGCAGCCTCGTCTTCCGCTCGCGCCAATTTTTCTGGCGGCTAGGCGCCGTCAGCGTGCCCTTGCCCGTGGCGATCACCCCCGGCATCGCCGAAGTTCGCCACACCGACTTAGGGCAGGGCACCTTCCGCTTCACGCTGAGCTTCGACCACCCTTGGGTAGGCCGCACGATTTTCCAAGACGGCGTCTTCGCCGACCCGAAGGACTGACGCGATGGCAACCCGCCCAAACGCGATGGCGACGGCATCCCACCTATTCGTCATGGCCGGGCTTGACGGATGTTTTGTGCATATCACGGATATTTTGTGAGGTCGCTCGCATGACCATCGCTCTCTACATCCTTGCGTTCCAAACCATCCTCGGCGCGCTCGACAACGTCTTGCACCACGAGATCACCGAGCGCCTGCCCAGCAAACCATCCGCGCGCTTCGAACTCGCGCTGCACAGCGCCCGCGAAGGAATCTACGCGGTCCTCTTCGTCATCTTCGCCTGGACGAATCCGCAAGGCGTGTTCGCAATCGCCGTCATCGCCCTCCTAATCGCCGAGGTGATCATCACCATCACCGACTTCGTTGAAGAAGACCGCACACGCAACCTGCCGCCGTTCGAACGCGTCCTTCACACGATCCTCGCGGTTAGCTTCGGCCTGTTCCTCGCCTTCGCCGTTCCGCAGTTGATCGCGAACGTCGGCGCACCGACCGCGCTCACGGCGACATCGCATGGCCTCCTATCCTGGTTCTTCACGCTGGCCGCGATCGGCGTGCTCGCGTTCTCGATCCGCGACGCGATCGCCGTCGTCACGCTCGGCCGGATGAAGCCGCAAGACACACCCGCCGTCGAACCCAGCGGCCGCACCGTCCTCGTCACCGGCGCGACCGGCTTCATCGGCGCCGCGCTTGTGAAGCGCCTCCTTGCCCGCGGTGACCGCGTCTTCGTTCTCGCCCGCGACAAGCGCCAATCGCGCGCGCTGCTCGGCGACAACGTCCACCACATCGACAGCTTCAACGCTCTGCCACCCGAAGCGCGCATCGACGCCGTCGTGAATCTCGCCGGCGCGCCGATCCTCGGCCTCCCGTGGACACGCAGCCGCCGCGCGCAAATCTGGCGTTCGCGCGTCGACCTCACCAACGCGCTCGTCGAGTGGATGACGACGCTGGAAACGAAACCCGCCGTGCTCGTTTCAGGCTCGGCGATCGGCATCTACGGCGAAGGCAACGAAGCCGTCCTGCACGAAACCGCCGGGGCAGGGCAGGGCTTCGCCGCCGACCTCTGCCGCGCCTGGGAATCCGCAGCCATGCGCGCAGCCGCGCTCGACATCCGCGTCGTCTGCCTGCGCATCGGCATCGTCTTCGACAAGAGCGGCGGCGCGCTTCCCATGATGGCGCTTCCGGCCCGCTTCGGCCTCGGCGCCATCTTCGGCAGCGGTCGCCAATGGATGAGCTGGATCACGCGCGAAGACATGATCCGCATGATCCTCGCCGGCATCGACGACAAACGCTGGAGCGGCCCGATCAACGCCGTCGCGCCGGAGCCGCTGCGCAACGCCGACTTCCAACGCGCGCTCGCCCGCACGTTCCACCGCCCCCTGTTCCTCAACGCCCCGGCATGGGCGCTGAAGACAATGCTGGGCGAGATGAGCACCATCTTCCTCTTCTCCCAACGTGTGGTCCCCACGCGCGCCGCCGAGCTCGGGTTCGGCTTCGACGTCGGCTACGCCGCCGACGCGCTCTATTTGCAATTCGGCCCCGCGCCAAAGCCGCTGCCGGACGTCACGCCGCCCTTGCGCGCGATCACACCAGTGGACCAGACTGAGGCAAAGCCACTCGCCGCTGAAAGGACCATCGATGACGTACACCCTCTACGGAGCGGGGATCTCCCCGTACGTGCGCAAAGTGCGCGTGCTGATGGCCGAAAAAGGGCTGGCCTATAACCACGACCAGGTGAATCCCTTCAAGCCGCCGCCGGATTTCGAAACGATCTCGCCACTGAAGCGCATCCCCGTGCTGCGCGACGAAGGCGATGGCGCGAACGTGACGATCCCCGACTCGTCGGTGATCTGCGCTTACCTCGAGCGCAAACATCCGACGCCCTCGCTTTATCCGTCCGCGCCGGTCGACTACGCCCGCGCGCTCTGGCTTGAGGAATACGCAAGCAGCGACTTCGCACGCGTCGGCGCGGTCACCGTCTTCCAGCCCGTCGTCCTGAAACGGATCATGCGTCAAGAGTCCGACTTCGCGGCTGCGAAAGAGGGGTGGGAGCAAAAAGTGCCGCCCTTCTTCGACTACTTCGAAAGGGAACTGGGCGACCGCACGCACTTCGTAGGCGACAAGCTCTCGATCGCCGACATCGCCATCGCCTCACCCTTCGTGAACCTCGCCCACGCCGGATTCGTACCGGATAGCGGCCGTCATCCGCATCTTTCGCGCTTCGTCAAAGCCATGCACGCGCGCCCCAGTTTCGCCGCCTGCATTGAGGAAGAGTGCAAGGGCCTGTCGCGCCTAGGGCTGAAATACGCAAGTTGACGCAGGGTCGATCACGAACATTTGGCGTTGCCCCTGAGCCGTCGGCTTCTGTAATCCTCACCCATCCAACGTGTGGGGATTCAGTTGCGCAAATTCATTCTTCCGCTGGTTTCAGCGATAGCTTTCGTAACGGTGGGCATGTCCTTCGCAAAAGAAGTCGCCGATCCATTCCAGTGGCTCGAAGAGGTAGAGGGCGAAAAGGCCTTGACCTGGGTGCGCGCGCAAAACGACCGCTCCCTGAAGATTCTGCAGGCCGACAAGCGCTATGAAGATCTTCACGCTAAGGCGCTGACGATCCTCGAAGCCAAAGACCGCATCCCGATGCCGGGCTTCCGCGGCGGCAGTGTCTACAATTTCTGGCAAGACGACGTGAACGTGCGCGGCCTCCTGCGCCGCACGACCATCGACAGCTATCGCAACGCGACGCCGAGTTGGGAGACAGTCCTCGACGTTGACGCGCTGTCGAAAGCGGAAAACGCGAACTGGGTCTACAAAGGCTCAACCTGCCTCGCACCCGATGAAACGCTCTGCCTGCTCAGCCTGTCTGAAGGCGGCAAGGACGCCATCGAGGCGCGCGAGTTCGACAACAAAGCGAAAGCCTTTGTCGACGGCGGCTTCAAACTGCCCGCCGGCAAACAGAGCTTCGACTGGCTCGACAAGGACACGCTCTACGTCGCGCGCGAGTGGGGCCCGAACACCATGACGGAGTCGGGCTATCCCTTCGTCGTCAAGCTGTGGAAGCGCGGGACGAAGCTTGACGACGCGGTCGAAGTCTATCGCGGCAAGCAAACCGACGTCGCCGCCGGCGCCGGCGTGTTGCGCGACGCCGACGGCGCGGTGCAAGGCGTGTTCTTCACGCGCAACCCGTCGTTCTTCGAGACGGAATATTATTTGTCGACGGACAAGGGACCGGTCCGCCTCCAGTTCCCGCTGAAATCCAGCATGCAGGGCTACGTCTCCGGTCAACTCACGCTCACAATCGAAGAAGACTGGACCAGGAACGGCGCCACGTATCCCAAGGGCACGCTGCTGTCGTTCAACTTCGCCGAGCTGAAAGCGAACCCCGCGTCCGCGAAGGCCACGGTCGTCTACACGCCGGGCGCGCGCGAATCGATCGAACAAGTCTCAAGCACCCGCAACCGCCTGCTCGTCGCCGTCTACGAGAACGTGAAGGGTGGCCTCTATTCCTACACCTTTGAGAAAGGCGCCTGGTCCCGGACAAAGATCGACCTGCCGGCCAACGCCTCGATCGGCGTCGTCGCAACGCGCGAAGAGGACGACAAGGCCTTCGTCAACGTCGCAGGCTTCCTCGAACCGGACGGCCTTTATCTGGGCGACGCCGCGACTGGCAAATTCGAGAAGG
>JAEUMM010000202.1 GCA_016792645.1 Alphaproteobacteria bacterium
GTTCTGCGGGGAAGTTGCGTACGAGGGCGTTCAGTTGGAGATTCGGCAAGCGCTGGAGCCGTGGCATGTGCTGGGCGAAACCGGCGCGATCGGCGGCACTGTGCGGTACACGGACAGTTCGGTCGAGCGCGTGCAGGTGAAGCTGACAGCGAGCGATCCGTCGCGCTACTCGGTGACGTGCAATCGCCGGCGCGTGCCGTTGCAGGATACGGGCAAGAACGGCGTTGCGGTTGCAGGCGTGCGCTACAAGGCGTGGCAGCCGGCTTCGGCATTGCATCCGGTGCTGCCGGTCAATGCGCCGCTGACGTTCGACATCTTCGACAATTGGACGGAACGGGCGCTGGGCGGCTGCGTCTATCACGTGGCGCATCCGGGCGGCCGCAACTACGAAACGTTTCCGGTCAACGGCAACGAGGCAGAGGCGCGGCGTCTGGCGCGGTTCGAGGCGCATGGGCATACGCCCGGCGGCTATCGGCCGACGCGCGAGGTGCCGCATCGCGAGTTTCCCATGACACTCGATCTGCGGCGGCAGGCGGAGTTCTAACCTTGGCACAGCAACCGCGGCGCGTCGGCGATACGATCGCTGGTCTGCTCACGTCGTACCGGCCGCTGCCGGGCGTCGCCGACGAGTTGCTGGACAAGTCGGGCCAGGTGCGCCCGGTGTGGCGCCAGTTCGTGAACCACTTTCTGGCGTTGTCGAAGGAAGATGTGGCGCAACGCTTTGCGCGCGGCGATCAGCACCTGCGTGATGCCGGTGTGTTCTTCCGTCAGTACGGCAAGACCGACGCGGGTGAGCGCGATTGGCCGCTCAGCCATATTCCGGTGCTCATTCATGAGAACGAGTGGAACCACATCTCGGATGGGTTGATTCAGCGCGCCGAGCTTCTCGAATCCGTCGTCGCCGATCTTTACGGTGAAAACAAACTGGTCGCCGACGGTCACTTGCCGGCGTCGCTGATTGGGATGAGCAAGGAGTGGCTTCGCCCGCTGGTGGGCGTGAAGCCGCGGTCGGGTCACTATTTGAGCTTCGTCGCGTTCGAAATTGGGCGTGGGCCCGAGGGCGATTGGTGGGTGCTTGGGGATCGGACGCAGGCGCCGTCGGGCGCCGGCTTTGCGCTTGAGAACCGGATTGCGACGGCGCGGGTGTTCTCGGAGTTTTACCCGGCGGCGAACGTGTATCGCCTTGCGGGGTTCTTTCAGACGTTTCGCGATGCGTTGCGTGGATTGCGCAACGAGAACGATAGTCAAGTCGCGATCCTGACGCCGGGTTTGTGGAACGATACGTATTTCGAGCACGCCTACATCGCGCGCTATCTGGGCCTTATGTTGCTTGAGGGTGAGGATCTCACCGTCGAGAAAGGCCAGGTGATGGTGCGGACCGTCGCGGGGCTCGCGCCGGTGAGCGTGCTGTGGAGCCGGCTTGATGCGGCTTATGCCGATCCGCTGGAGTTGGAGGAAGGCTCGCGGCTTGGCACGCCAGGCCTCGTCGAGTCGATCCGGCGCGGCAATCTGACGATGGTCAATGCGCTTGGCTCCGGCATTTTGGAGACGCGGGCGTTGCTGGCGTTCCTGCCGCGCATCCAGGCGCTGCGCGGGGAGCCGTTGAAGCTTTCGAATATCGCGACGTGGTGGTGCGGGCAGCAGGCTGAGCGTGAGCACGTGCGTCAGAATATCGAGCGGATGATGATTGGGCCCGCGCTGTCGACGCGGCCGCCGTTCGAGCCTGACGGCAAGACCGTGTTCGGCGGCCGTTTCCAGAGCGAGACGCTGGAGACGGTGGAGTCCTACATCGACGCGGAAGGGTCGATGTTGGTGGGTCAAGAAGCGGTGACGTTGTCGACGACGCCGGCTTATGTGGACGGACAGCTGGTGCCGCGGCCGATGAGCATTCGCGTGTTCCTGGCGCGCACCGCCAATGGTTGGCAGGTGATGCCGGGCGGCTACGCGCGTATCGGACGGACCGAGGACGCGACCGCGATCGCGATGCAGCGCGGTGGATCGGTCGCCGACGTTTGGGTCGTGAGCGACTATCCGGTTCAGTCCGTTACGATGTTGCCGCCGGAGGGCGCGCCGTATCGGCGTACGGAGCCTGGCGTGTTGCCGTCGCGGGCGGCGGACAATCTCTATTGGCTGGGCCGGTATGTGGAGCGTGCGGAAGGTGTGATGCGCCTCTTGCGCGCTTATCACACGCGCTTGGTGGAAACGGCGAATGAGGACGCGCCGCTGTTGAAGCGGCTTCGTGAGCATCTTGAGAGTTACGACGCGGATACGGACGAGTGCATTCCCGAAAGCTTGCGTGCGACTCTGGCGTCCGCGATTCACAGCGCGAGCCATGTGCGCGACCGGTTTTCGATCGACGGTTGGGTGGCGCTGAACGACTTGGCGAAGACCGCGCGGCAGATGGTGCAGACCGCCAAGCCCGGCGACGATGCGGCGCGCGCGATGGGCGTGCTGTTGCGCAAGATCACGGGGTTCTCGGGTCTCGTGCACGAGAATATGTACCGGTCGGTCGGCTGGCGGTTCTTGAGCATCGGGCGGTCGCTGGAGCGTGCGCTGACCACGGCGGAGGCGCTTGAGAATTTTGCCGATCCGAAAGCACCCGAGGGCGCGCTCGATCTCAGCGTCGAGGTTGGCGACAGTTCGATGACGCATCGCAGCCGTTATGCGGTCGCGACCAATCGCAAGACTGTCGTCGATCTCTTGGTGTTCGACGCGCAGAACCCACGGTCCATCATGTATCACCTCGCCGAGATCCGCGATCAGGCGGGGCAGTTGTCGGAGGCAGTCGGCAAAGGCCCGGCCTCGGATTTCTTGCGGGCGGTATCGCACGTGCACGGCGCCCTTGCGGCGCTCACGCCGGAGACGTTGGACACAGCGGCGCTTAACAAGGCGGGCGAGGCGATAGCGGGATTGTCCGACGTGTTGTCGGACGAGTATCTGACGTGAAGACTATGCTCTACGATATCGGCCTCAAGATCTCATACGAGTACGATCGGTCTGCCAGCACCGGACGGCACATGCTGCGCATGATGCCTGCGAATCTGCCCGGCGAGCAGCAAGTAGTCTCGGCTAGCCTCATCATCGACCCTGAGGTGCAGGAGAGGTCGGAATTGATCGACTTCTTCGGCAACACGGCCGTGGAGATCGCCTATCGCGCGCCGCACGAGAAGATCGTTTTCGATTTGAGGTGTCGCGTCGACCGGCATGCGCCCGAGCGCGGGCCTGTCGCGTCGCCATCTCTCCAGGCGTTGGCGGACGAGATCGCGGCGTATGATTCCCTTGAGCCATCGGCGCCGCATCATTTCCTGGGAAGGTCGCCGCGGGTGCGGACCACGCCGGAGATGGATGCCTACGCCCGGCTGCTCGTGAAGCCGGATATGCCGGCGTTCGACGTCATGAAGGCGATCGGCGAGGCGCTGCATCGCGACATGGTATTCGATTCCAAGGCGACGACGGTCGATACGTCTCCGGAGGAGGCCTTCGCCGGCAAGCGCGGCGTCTGTCAGGACTTTGCGCATATCATGATCGCGTGCCTGCGCGGGATCGGTATGCCGGCGGGGTATGTCAGCGGGTTCTTGCGCACCATTCCACCGAAGGGCAAGCCGCGACTTGCCGGCGCGGACGCCATGCATGCGTGGGTGCGCGCGTGGTGCGGGCGCGAGGCCGGCTGGGTCGAGTTCGATCCGACGAACGACGTGCTCGTGCAGAACGATCACATCGTGATCGGCCGCGGGCGCGATTATTCCGACGTTGCGCCGGTGAAGGGCGTGATGCGCACCGCCGGGTCGCAGACGAGCGAGCAGGCGGTGGACGTCATACCGCTGACTTGAGTCAGCGCATGTGTTCCCACAGTTCGCGTTCTTCATCCAGGCGGTCGTGTTCGGCGCCTTTAAAGTCGCCGCGCGAGACGACGCCGACCAAGCGGCCATCGTTGACGACGGGCAGGTGGCGGAAGCCGCCGTCCCACATGAGGCGCAGAGCGTCGATCGCCGTCTTGTTCGGCGACATCACCACCGGGTCGGCGGTCATCACGTCGGCCAGTTTGGTCTTCGCCGCATCCTTACCGCGTGCGAGCACGCGATAGACGGCGTCGCGGCCGGTGAAGATGCCCTTCAGGTGGCCGTGCGTATCGGTCACCAAGATGGAGCCGGTGCGGCGCTGATGCATGCACTCGCACGCTTCTTTGACCGTCGCCGTTGTGGGTAAGGTCAACGGTTGCTGATTGTAAATAATGTCGGAGAGCCGCCGCATGACGAAGGTCGTCCTTTCTTTGACATTTTCATGATAGCGAAATCTGGGGCGGCCCATTTGACCTCGATCAAGTTTTCCGCAGCCGTTTGATGGCTTTGTGGGTGAGATGACGATGCATCTTCAGTTTCTGGGCGCGGCGGGCACGGTCACGGGCTCGAAGTACCTGATCCGGTCGGGGCACAATCGGCTCCTGGTCGACTGCGGCCTGTTTCAGGGGTTCAAGCCGCTGCGCCTGCGCAATTGGGCGGAGCCGCCGTTCAAGCCGAAGGATGTGGCCGCGGTCGTCTTGACCCACGCGCATATCGATCACTCGGGCTATCTGCCGGTTCTGGTCAAGAAGGGGTTTCGCGGTCGCATTTATTGCAGCGAGGCGACGGCGGATTTGTGCCGGATCATGCTGCCCGATGCGGCGCGGTTGGCGGAGGAGGATGCTGAGCGCGCGAACCGCCGCGGCTACTCCAAGCACAAGCCGGCGTTACCGCTCTTCACGGAGAAGGACGCCGAGGCGGCGCTGGAGCGCCTCGTGACCGTGGCTTACGCGCACGACTTCGAACCCGCGGATGGGTTGCGCGTCCGCCTCGCACCGGCCGGGCACATTCTGGGCGCGGCGACGGTGCGGGTGTCGGATGGGCGCGTGACGCTGGCGTTCAGCGGGGATTTGGGGCGCTCGCATGACAGCATCATGCGGGCGCCGGAGCCGATGGCGCGTGCCGACTTTCTGGTCGTCGAATCGACCTACGGCAACCGGCGGCACGATCCGACCGATCCCGAGACGGAGCTGGGGCATGTGATCTCGCGCACGGTCGCGCGCGGCGGCACCGTGGTTGTTCCGGCGTTCGCTGTCGGGCGTACGCAGTCGCTGCTGCTGTCGATCGCGCGGTTGAAGGCGAAGAAGAAGATTCCGCGCGACCTTCCCGTCTATCTCAACAGCCCGATGGCGACGGATGCGACCGAGATCTATCGCAGGCACCGCGCGGAGCATCGATTGAACGACAAGGACTGCGAGGCGATGTGGAAGGTCGCCAAGATCGTCACCTCGATCGAAGAGTCGAAGAAGCTCAATATGTCGCGCGAGCCTAAGGTCATTGTGGCGGGCAGCGGTATGGCGACCGGCGGGCGCGTCATCCATCATATTGCGGCCTTTGGTCCGCGGCCGGAGAACACGATCGTCTTCGCGGGTTATCAGGCGGGCGGCACGCGCGGCGCGGCGATGCTGGGCGGGGCGCGCGAGGTGAAGATCCACGGCGACTATGTGCCCATTCACGCGGAAGTGGTGGCGTTGGGCAATTTATCGGCGCATGCAGATGCCGATGAGTTGATGGCGTGGCTCAAGGCGTTCGAGAAGGCGCCGCGGCGGACGTTCGTCACGCACGGCGAACCGGCAGCCGCCGACGCGCTGCGCTTGCGGATTCAGGACGAGTTGGGCTGGGCGGTCGAGGTGCCGGACTACTTGGAAGAGGTGGAACTGGCGCGCGGTGCGTGATGCTGCGGCTGCTGCCTTCCCGCGTTTCCTTAGGGTCGACGTCTGGTCTAAGCTAAGCCGCTGATTTGCGAGCGTTTATCGATGGCTGAGACCCCCGTGTGGACTCCCAAGCGCGTGGAAGAGATCGTCGCGGCGCACGCGCATCTCGAAGGGCCGTTGCTGCCGATTCTGCATGCGATGCAGGCCGTGTTCGGGTTTATCCCACGCGATGCCGTTCCGATTGTCGCGCACGTGCTGAATCTAACGCGAGCGGAAGTCTACGGCGTCGTCAGTTTCTATCACGATTTTCGCGAGGCACCTGCCGGGCGGCGGGTGGTGAAATTGTGCCGTGCAGAGGCGTGTCAAGCGATGGGCGGCGTCGCGCTTGCCGATGCGGTGCTGACACATTTTGGGATCGGGTGGGGTGAGACCTCGGCCGACGGGGCGGTGACGATCGATCCTGTCTATTGCCTGGGGTTCTGTTCCGTGGCGCCGGCGGCGCTGGTCGACGGCGAACCGCATGGCCGGGTCGAGGCGCCGCATCTGATCGCGATGGCGGAGCACAAGCCATGACGCGTGTCTTCGTGCCGCGCGATTCAGCTGCGCTGGCCGTCGGCGCGGAGGGCGTTGTGCGCGTTCTGCGCGCGACGGCGCAGACGCGCGGGATCGATGTTGAGATCGTGCGGTCGGGATCGCGCGGGCTGCATTGGTTGGAACCGTTGGTCGAGGTCGAAACGACCAGTGGGCGCGTCGGTTATGGGCCGGTGCGGGCGTCCGATGTGCCGGCGCTGATCGAAGCGGGGGTGCTGGAAGGCAAGACGCATGCGCTGTGCGTCGGTGTCGTCGACCAACATCCGTGGTTGGCGCGTCAGACGCGCGTCACGTTCGCGCGGTGTGGGATCGTCGATCCGCTTTCGCTTGACGATTATGCGAAGCACGGTGGTTTGAAGGGGCTTGCGCGGGCGCGTGAGATTGGTATGGCGGCGACAATCGATGTTGTCACCAAATCCGGCTTGCGCGGGCGCGGCGGCGCGGGGTTTCCGACCGGCGTGAAGTGGAAGGGCGCAGCCGACGCGAAGGCTGACCGGAAGTACGTCGTCTGCAACGCGGATGAGGGCGACAGCGGGACGTTCGCGGATCGCATGATCATGGAGGGCGATCCGTTTGCGCTGATTGAAGGGATGGCGATTGCTGGGTTTGCGGTCGGAGCGTCGAAGGGATTTGTCTATTCGCGCTCGGAGTATCCGCATGCCAACGTAACGTTTGCGAAAGCGTTGGAGGTTGCGCGTGCTGGCGGGTTGATCGGCGGCGGTTTCGATATCGAACTGCGCGTCGGCGCGGGCGCTTATGTGTGCGGCGAGGAGACCGCTTTGCTCGAGAGCCTTGAGGGCAAGCGCGGTCAGGTGCGGGCCAAGCCGCCGTTGCCGGTGCATGAAGGGTTGTTCGGCAAACCGACCGTGATCAACAACGTGTTGTCGCTGGCGACGACGCCTTGGATTTTGGCGAACGGTGCGGACGCCTATGCGACGATCGGGTGCGGGCG
>JAEUMM010000214.1 GCA_016792645.1 Alphaproteobacteria bacterium
CCGTCTGATGTGCTTTCGTTGCCAACAGCACGAACTCGAACGCGCGCGGCGTGTCCGCCGGCAGAGTCTGGACGGCGCCGCGGACATGCCCGTCCGGGTACCTCACATCAAGCATCGCAAACGGCGTGCGCGCCGCGACGAAGATGTTGTGCCCGGCTTGCATCGCGGCTGCGGCAAACGCGCAGCCGATGGCGCCCGGTCCAATGACGGCGATGTCGCTCATCGTCTTTCTGTTCAGCCCCTAGAAACCATCGACGAAAAGTTCTATATTCGTTCTCACAGGCGCTGGCCATCTGATGGCACGTGATACCGACGTGATGGCGCTGTGATGCCAGTTTTTGCGCATTTCCGCCAATGTAATGGCGTGATAGATCAGATGACCTCTGTTTTTTCGAACCGTATGGAACCCGACCCGGAGCACCGGCGTTTGCACAGGTCAAGCGTCAAACCGCCTGGGCGAATGGGATCCAAATGATAAGCGCGGACGTCCTCGCTCGTGGCAAGTCGGGCTGGGAAACACTATCGACCGCGGACCCAACTCTGCTCGACGCTCTTCCGACG
The DNA here is from genome assembly GCA_016792645.1 of Alphaproteobacteria bacterium. Classification (GTDB taxonomy): domain Bacteria; phylum Pseudomonadota; class Alphaproteobacteria; order Micropepsales; family Micropepsaceae; genus SZUA-430. The sequence goes on from JAEUMM010000214.1 coordinate 562, forward strand.
GCGCTTGCCGTCTGCACCGCGGACGGCGTCCTGTTGCGAGCCAACGCGCGCGCAGGCGCCCTTTTCCGCAGCCTCGGCGTTTTCCCGGCTCGCATTCTCTGGACCGATGGCGCGGACGCCGCCACCGCCGTCAGCCTTGAGAGCGCGAGCGGCGCGCGTGCCGCCGTCACCGCCGACATCGAACGCCTGCGCGACGAGCAGGGCCGCGTCCTGGGCTTCGCATTGTGCTTTCGCGACGCGCCGACCGACGGGCAAAGTCCGAAACCCGCCGGCGATCAAGAAACGCTCTTCCATTTCACCGAGCGGCTCTATCGCGCGGACAAATCCGCGGAAGTCTACACCGTCGCGCTCGACGCGATCTTGAGCGCCTTGCGCTGCAAGCGCGCCTCGATCCTCTTGTTCGACGAGGCTGGCGTAATGCGCTTCGTCGCGTCGCGTGGGCTCTCGCCTGATTACTGCAAGGCCGTCGAAGGACATTCGCCGTGGAAGCGCGAAGACCGCCATCCGCAGCCGATCTGTATCGACGACATCGACGCAACCGATGAACCGGAATCGCTGAAGGCGACAATCAAGGGCGAAGGCATTCATGCGCTCGCCTTCATTCCGCTGACGGAAGACGGCTTCACGATCGGCAAGTTCATGGCCTACTACGATGAGCCGCACGCGTTCACGGAAAGCGAGCTGCATCTTGCTCTGACGATCGCCCGCCAGCTCGGCTTCAGCGTCGGCCGCGCCCGCGCACAAGAAGCGCAGCGCGCGGCCGAGGCAAGATTGCGCCGCAGCGAGGAACACTGGCGATCGGTGTTCGAGTACGCCGGTATGGGCATCGTGGCGATGGACCGCAAGTACGTCATCGCAAGCGCCAACGCGGCATTTGCGGCGATTTGCGGTCACGCGGTCAAGGATCTCATCGGCCGCTCCTGCCTTGAACTGACGCATCCCGAGGACACGCACAAGAACGACGTCGCTCTTGAAGAGCTGATGCGGACGGGAAATCCCGTGGCGTTCGAAAAGCGTTATGTCACGAAAAACGGCCGCCACGTCTGGGTTCGCTTCATGCTTTCGAACGGCGAACGCGGTCAGCTCCTGGCGGTGGTTGAGCACATCGACGCCCGCAAGCGCGCGGACGAACGCGTGCGGCAGAGCGCCAAGCAGGTGGCCTTGGTCATGAACGCGGCGCCGGTGCCCATCGCTTACGTAGACAAGGATCTGCGCTACCGGCTCGTGAACAAGGCCTACGCCAGACGCTTCGATCTGACGCCTGACGAATGCGTCGGCCGCCATACGACCGAAGTGGTGGGCACCGACGCGATGGGCCCGTTCAAGCCGCATATCGACGCCGCTCTTGCGGGCGAATCCGTGGAGTTCGAGGTCGAGGCCCAATACGCACAAGGCATGCGCGTCATGCACGGCCACTACGAGCCGGAGTTCGACGCTGCGGGAGAGGTTGCGGGCTTTGTAGCCGTCGTCTCCGACGTCACGGAGCGTCGTCTGACGGAAGAACGTCTGCGCGAAAGCGAACAGCGCTTCCGCCTGATCGCCGAAAGCGCGCCGGTGATGCTGTGGAAGGGCGATCACACCGGTCACTGCACGTACTTGAACAGGGCGCTGCGCGAATTCTGGGGCGTAACGTTCGAGCAGATGGCGACGTTCGACTGGACCTCGACGGTTCACCCGGACGACCGCCCCGCGCTGTTCGCGCCCTTCGACGGCGCCATGAAGAACCATACCCCGTTCTCGGTCGAAGCGCGTTATCGTCGCGCGGACGGCGAGTACCGCGTGCTCAGCACGCAGGCGCGTCCGCGTTTCGGCCCGCGCGGCGAGTTTGCCGGGATGATCGGCATCAACGTCGACATTACTGAGCGCAAGCATGCCGAGGAACAGCGCACGCTTCTGATCAACGAATTGAACCATCGTGTGAAGAACACGTTGGCGACCGTCCAGTCGCTGGCATCGCAAACGCTGCGCAACACCGAACGCAGCGCCGACGCCCACCCGATGTTCGAAGCCCGCCTGCTGGCTCTGTCGCGTGCGCATGACATCTTGACCCGCCAGAGCTGGCAGGGCGCCAGCTTGCGCGAAGTTGTCGATCGCGCGCTGGAGCCGTTTCAAACCGCCAACGGCCGCATCCATGTCGACGGTGACGCCGTCCGCCTCTCGCCGAAACAGGCGCTGGCGCTGTCGATGGCGCTGCATGAGCTTGCGACGAACGCGGCGAAGTACGGCGCGCTCTCGAACGATAGCGGACGTGTCGGCGTCCAATGGCAAGTTACACTCGGCGACAACGCGGAGCTGCAGCTGACTTGGACCGAAAGCGGCGGCCCGCCTGTCCAGCCGCCCACCCGCACGGGCTTCGGGTCGCGTCTGATCCAGCGCAGCCTCGCGCACGATCTGGGCGGCGCCACCAGCCTTGAGTACCGGCCTCAGGGCCTCATCTCGGTGATCAAGACGCCCATTGAGTCCGCATCGTTCAATACGTTCCCCTGGCTATGAGCGACCGCAAGCTGAAGGTGCTGATCGTTGAGGACGAGGCCATCGTGGCGCTCCACCTCGAAGACACGCTGACCGAGCTCGGCTACGAGGTCGTCGCGACGGCCGGTCGCGTCGATAACGCGAAGCGGCTCGCCGCGACGCTGCAACTGGATCTCGCCATCGTCGACTTGAACCTCAACGGCGAGCGCACCGATGCCGTTGCCGACGTGTTGGCCGCCCGCGGCATCGCGATCGTCTTCGCCACCGGCTATGGCGCGGCTGCGCTGGAAAAGCGCTGGGCGAACGTTCCCACGCTGCAAAAACCGTTTCAATCGGCCGAACTCGAAAGGGCGATCGCGCGCGCGGTGCAATCCCCGCCTGCGTGATCTCAGGCTCTGGCGAAGTTCTGCACCGGACCCTGCCGCCCCAACTGCGAAGGGCCGACGACGTTCAAGAGATCGCGGCAGATATCCATGAAGAACTCGGCCGGAATGGCCGTCGTCCCGCGCGCAATGAACCAGTACTCCCAGTAACCGACGATCTGCTCCAGAACGCCGTACGCGACGCCGAAATTGTAAAGCTTGTCGTTCAGCGTCATCAGGTACTCGCGAAACGACTCCGGCGTCCCTTGCCCGATGAGATCCTGCCGGAACGCCTGATTGAACGACTCCAGCAGCCGGTCCAGGTGACCCTTGGTCCGCAGTGCCCGGTCCATCAGGTCGACCCGAAGCCGAAGCACCACCTCCGCCGGCGCCAACGTCGAAAAGCCGTACAGCTTCGCGCTCTGCAGGCTTTCGATGAACCGACGCCACCGCGGCTCAAAGCTCTTCGCCCTGTACTCGTAGAACAGCGCCGCCTTCCACACGTAAAGCGCCGCCGGCCACTTGTCCGGTTCGATCCGCAGCGCCTCGCGCAGGAACTCCGCTTTGCCGTTCTGCGAGTCGACGAAAATTTCGTCCAGCAATCGCTCCAGCGCCCGATCATTCGCCTTCGAAGCCGGCACACCCGCCATCGCCAGTCGCACCAGCGGCAGCAACTGCGACTTCATGTATTCATAGAGCGCATTGTCGCCGTGCAGATGAAACGCGGAAAAAGCTTCCGGCAGATCGACGCCGTCGACCGCAAACCGCTCGCGTACGATGAAGGGATCGAGCGTCGCCAGCGAATCCAGAATATCGAGAATCTTGAGATCGCGCTGAGCGCGCGCGTCGCCGGTTGCGCGGCTCAGTCCCAGCTTGTCGCGCAAGATACGGCTCGCCTGCCGTTCGCCCAGCATGAACGTCACGCCGCCCAGCGCCAGGTTCTCCGGATCGATCGGCAGGATCAGCTTCGTGGCCACGGGCTGCGCGCGCGCAAAGAGATGCCGTTCGTTGTCGCGAATGTTGTGCTTGACGATGATCGACTGGTTCAGCGTCGAACTGGCGAAGAACGCCGGCACCCGCCCCACCGGATTGGCTTGCGCCAGGTCGCGCGTGATCGCGCCCAGGTTCAAGACGCGCCCGTTCGACCGCACGTCGGCCAGGCCTTCCAGCGAGCGGAAATCGCTCGGCTTCCGCAATTCCAGCGCCCAGTACGACATCGGCCCTCTTGACCCCAAGGGGCGCATCGTGCCGTGCGCACGTAAACTTGCCGCTAACGTCATCCTCGGCAGGTCGCCCCGATGGCGAGCGACGGTGCCGATGGTGAACGAAGTCTAAAAAAGACGACGAGGCGCGCCCGAAATCGCCGGGCGCGCCTCGGGCATCACCAATGGCGCCCGACGCGCACCACGCGCCGGCTGGCAACATACCGCCGCCCATTCCGGAAGCAGATGCGCTCGATGACGCGAACGCGCTGCCCGTACTGACGACGATAGTCGACGTCGGTGTAGCAGCGGTGCTGATTGCGCCAACGATGGTCGGAACGTCGGTGGTGACGGTCACGATACCCATCGCGATCGCCATACCGGATCTGCACCGTCCGATCCGTGCGCGCAGCTGTGCCGCTATCGGCAGTTGCGGGCAGGGCGGCGGCGAAGCTGGCGCTTGAAGCCACGAATGCCGCAAGAAGCATAGAACGCGTGAAATGCATAAGAACCTCCATTCACGGATCGCTTGCTCCTCAAAGGTCACAGCGAGGCCTGTATTTTTTGCCCGGCGCGCTGAACCCGCGATGAATGGCAAAGTCATACTGGAGGGCCCCCGGCGTTTCAGCATTAACGCAAACGTGTGGGTCCCGGGGGCGCAGCCGTGCTAGGATGCTGTCGCCTTTATCAACATGGTCTCCCCATGATGGTTGGGCCGGCCTGCCGCTGCCGCCGCGAGGCGCTGCGGCGGGCCGCTTAGTTCTCCGGTCGCACTTGACGCGGCACGCCGTCGTAGACGATGGCGCCTGTCCTCGTCGAGATGGTGAGCTTCCCATCCTCGCCGACTGAGTAACGTTCCGCGCCTTGGAGTGTGGTCAGATAGGCGCTCTCCTGCTGCATCAGGCCGTCTTCGGCGCACGCCATCTTGGTCGAGATCAACGGCCCGATTTTGATCGCGCCTTTGCCGTATTCCACCGTGCCGGAATAGAGATTGCAGCCGCCACGCCCCGACACGCGTCCCTCGGCGAACGACAGTGTGACGCGACCGATGTGAACGACCGCCTTCCCTGCAATCGACTGCGCGACCCAATCCTCTTGCATCAGCCGCGCGTCGTTGCCGCCGCCATCGTCGGACACCGCGCTCTCGCAGCCGGCAAGTCCCAAAGCCAGAGCCAAGACAACCGCAGTTGATGCCGTGCGTCTCACGATCGTCTCCCTAGCGTTTCAGCAATGACCCTAGCACGCCGCGCACGAGCGCGCGGCCCAAACTGCTGCCGATGGCCGAGGTCACGGAGCGCACCGCGCTCTTCGCGGCCGCCTCGCCCATGGTCTGCCGCTGATACCCGCCACCGCTGCTGCGCGGTTGCGGGGCAGGGCGCGGTGCTTGCGGCGTTCGAGGTGCGGCCCTGTCCCCCGAACCCCAAGTCCGGCGCGCCGGTTCCGGACCCGACGTCGTCGAAGGCGCGGTGCCTGCATTCTTACCCTCTGCGCGGCCGACCAGAATCTCATACGCGGACTCGCGATCGATCGTTTCGTCGTAAACCCCTTTGAGCGGACTTGCCGCCATCACGGCGGCGCGCTCGTCCGGCGTGATCGGCCCCATGCGGCACGTCGGCGGCGCGATCAAGACGCGATCGACAATCGACGGAATGCCCTTGGAATCCAGTGTCGAAACCAACGCCTCGCCGACGGCCAGTTCTTGCACCGCATCCGATGCTGAGAATTTCGGATTCTCACGAAAATTATCGGCGACCGCTTTCACCGACTTACGATCCTTCGGCGTAAAGGCGCGCAACGCATGCTGCACCTTGTTCCCGAGTTGCCCCAGAACGTCGTCCGGCACGTCCAGCGGCGACTGCGTGATGAAATAGACGCCGACGCCCTTGGACCGGATCAAGCGCACGACCTGCTCCACCTTGTCGACCAGCGCCTTTGGCGTCTCGTCGAACAGCAGATGCGCTTCGTCGAAGAAGAACACGAACCGCGGTTTGTCCAGATCGCCGACCTCGGTCATCTGCTCGTAGAGCTCCGACAGCAGCCACAGCAGGAACGTCGCGTAGAGCTGCGGGCTACCGAACAGCTTTTCTGCCGCCAACACGTGGATCGCGCCGCGACCTTGCTCGTCCGTAAAGATAAGATCGCTCAGCTTCAACGCCGGCTCGCCGAAGAAGGCATCAGCGCCCTGGTTCTCAAGCGTCAGCAGCGAGCGCTGGATCGCGCCGATCGACGCCGGCGCAATGTTGCCAAACTTCATCGTGTGCTGCGCAGCGTTCTCGCCGACGTTGACCAGCATCGCCCGCAGATCCTTCAGATCGAGCAACAACAACCCTTGCTCGTCGGCAATGCGGAACACGATGTTGAGCACGCCTTCCTGCGTGTCGTTCAGCCCCAACATGCGCGACAGCAACGTTGGCCCCATCTCCGACACGGTGGCGCGCAACTGGTGACCAAGCTCGCCGAACAGATCCCAGAACACGACCGGATGCGCCGTCGGCTTCCAATCGGTCATCCCGATCTTCTCAAGACGCTCCGTGATGAACGGCTTCACTTCGGCGGGCTGACAGAGTCCCGCCAGGTCGCCCTTGATGTCCGCGACGAACACCGGCACGCCCGCGCGGCTGAACCCTTCAGCGAGCACGCGCAACGTCGCCGTCTTGCCCGTACCGGTCGCGCCCGCGATCAGCCCGTGCCGGTTCGCGACCGAAAGCTTCAGGCTCTGCGGCGCCTCGCCCTTGCCCAGAAAAATCGAACCGCCGTCAGCCATGAGCCGCCGTCCTATGTGAGAGGGGTCGTCGTCGAATCGAATATGCCCGTTCCAGCCTCAGCGCATCAATGCGCGTCGTCCTTTTTGACCGCCGGCGGCACCTTCGTATGCGCGGTAATCCGGTCGAGCAGAGCCAAAAATACGGCCGATGCGATGAATACGACGTGGATTACAACCTTCCAAAATATATCGCTGTCCGTGAACTTCTCGCGGTCCATGAACACCTGAAGCAGCTTCACCGCCGAAATTGTCAGGAGCGCGGTCGCCACCTTCACCTTCAGCGACCCGGGATCAAGCCGGCGCAGCCACTCCGGTGAATCGTCCAGCGACTCATCCCCGAACCGCCCGACGAAATTCTCGTAGGAGCTCAGCATCACCATCACGATGAGCCCGGACACCAGCGCGCCGTCGATCAACTCGAGGATCGGCATCACCATGTTAAAGGTGCCGTCTTCGCTGTGCGGCGGGCTGAACGCCAACTCTGCGACGTGTATCACCTCGAAGATGAAGGTGATCGCATAGATCCCAAGCGCCACGGCAAGGCCGACGTAAAACACGACCAAGATATAACGGCTGTAAAGGATGATCCGTTCGACGATCGTTTGGATCTGCCCCATCGGATTCGCGGTCGCCTTGGCAATGAACGCTTTGACTTTGTCAGACATGTTCGCCGTGTTCCCGGTCGGTACGCCCGGGCTTGTTCATCCATAAAATGAGATACCGAACCGGTATAACCCAAGCCATCCCGGCCACCGCGTAGAACAGGAACTCAAGCACCGGTCCCGCATCAGGGAGGACCGCCACCGCCGCGCGCATGACGAGGAGTACATAGACGGCGAGGACGCCCAACAGGATGAACGTCCCGATCAGTTTTTTCCAACGCATGCTCATGATGGCGTCTGATTAGCAATTGCTAGAGCCAGGGGCAAACTGCCACGATTGCCGCGGAAATAGAGGGCGCAGACGTCGTGCGAACCATCGGCCTGGTCGGCGGAATGAGTGCCGAGAGCACATTGATCTACTACCGCCTGATCAACGAGGGCGTGTCCAAGCGCCTGGGCGGCCACCACTCGGCGGAAATCGTCCTCTGGTCCGTCGATTTCGCAGAAATCGAAGCCTTCCAGCGCGCCGGCGCCTGGGACAAGGCCGGCGCCGAGCTTGCCGCCGCTGCCCGCAAGCTCGAAACGGTCGGCGCGAAGGCAATCGTCCTCTGCACAAACACCATGCATGTCGTGGCCCCCGCGATCGTTGCCGCAATCAGGATTCCGTTCCTGCACATTGCCGATGCGACCGGCATCGCGTTGAAGAAGGCAGGATGCAGACGACCGTTGTTGCTCGCGACGCGCTATACGATGGAGCAGGAATTCTACAAAGGGCATCTCTCCGCGAAGCACGGCATCGATGCCGTCGTTCCGGATGCGGAAGGCCGTGCGACGGTCCACGACATCATCTATACGGAGCTTGTCCATGGCGTCGTCTCGCCGGCCTCCCGCGCGCGCTACCTTGGCGTGGTGGAGCAGGGGGCCAAAGCCGGCGCAGACAGCGTCATCTTCGGCTGCACGGAGATCGGCATGCTCTTGTCGCAAGACAATGTCGCCTTGCCCTGCTTCGATACGACCGTCCTGCATGCCGGCGCTGCCGTGGAATTCGCTCTGGGATGAGACGATGGTTGTGCGTTTCGTCCTTCCCCGAGCCTGAGAACGGGTGTTCGCTCGTCCGATCGCGCGAGTCGGACCAACCGGCACGCGGTCTGAAAGAGGAGAACTGCCAATGCGGTACAAGCCCCTGACCGTCCTGGTTTCAGGTTTAGCGTTCGCAAGCCTGACCCTTGTCGGGCCGGCGTCTGCGGCCCGGCCGATCGCGTCGAGCACGACGGTCAAGGTCGTCGGCAACAGCGTCACAATCAAAACCTCCGGCGGTGTCACTGTCGTCCAATCCAGCAACAGCTGCAGCCAAGGCATCTCCGGCTACCTCTACCAATCGCTCGTCGTCATTTTCGGTGGCGCCACGATCGTCAACACCAGCCAATCGACCAGCTGCCCGTAAGCCCGGTTCCTCCCCGGCGCGCCGGAAACAGCGCGCCGGAAACAGCGCGCCGGCCAACGTGCCGCACCGGCCCGCCTTGCCCAAAGGAAACAGGCCCCATATCAGCCTGAGCATGAGCATCGCGCTCCCTTGGACATCCACCCCGGCGACGCCCCGGCAAGTCACGTCGCGGCGCTCGATCGCGCTGTGGCTCTTCGTCGTCGCCGGTATGATTGCGGCGATGGTGGTGCTGGGCGGCCTGACGCGCCTCACCGGATCGGGCTTGTCGATCACCGAGTGGAAGCCGATCCACGGCGCTCTCCCGCCGCTGTCCGACGCCGAGTGGCAGGAAGAATTCGACGCCTACAAAGCCATCCCGCAATACCAACAGGTCAACAAAGGCATGACGGTCGACGAGTTCAAGTCGATCTTCTGGTGGGAATGGGCCCATCGCAATCTGGGTCGCCTGATCGGCATAGCGTTCCTGATCCCGTTCCTTGTCTTTCTCGCCCTCGGTCGCGTTGAGCGCGCATTGCTTCCGCGCCTGATCGGTCTCTTCATCTTGGGTGGCCTGCAAGGCGCCCTCGGCTGGTTCATGGTGATGAGCGGCCTCAAAGACCGCATCGACGTCAGCCAATACCGCCTCGTCGCGCACCTCGGCCTCGCCCTCGTCATCTACGCCGCGATCGTCTGGACCGCACTGCCGCTCTGGCGCGGCGAATGGCCGGCAGCAAACGCACCGCACGCACTTTACCGTTGGTCGCTGGCGGTACTCGGTCTGATCTTCGCGCAGATCCTGCTGGGCGGTTTCGTCGCCGGTCTCGACGCGGGCCTCACCTACAACACCTGGCCGCTGATGGACGGCAAGCTCATCCCCGACGGCCTGTTCCCCGCGTGGCTCGCGCCGTTTGAAGACGTGACGACGGTGCAGTTCAACCACCGCATCATGGCCTACGCGGTCACCGCCGCCATCGCCGCGCTCTGGTTCGCCAGCTACCGCGCTAAGTTGGAAGGCCAAGCCGCATTCACAGCGCATCTTCTGGCCGTCACCGTAGCGCTGCAAGTCCTGCTCGGCATCTGGACGCTGCTCGAGGTCGTGCCCGTCGCGTTGGGCGCCCTTCACCAAGCAGGCGCCGTTGCGCTTCTGACCGCTGGTTTGCTGCACGCTTGCGCCTTACGGACGCCGCGTCGTTGAAGAGGGAAACCTGATGCCCAAGACCGTCAAGCCCAATAAAGACCGCCGCGACAGGTCGCTGGACGACGCGCTGGCATCAAGCTTCCCGGCGAGCGATCCGGTTTCCATGACATCGACCTCAATCCCTGCCACCGATCACGACGCCCACATCCCGAAGGGCAGGGCGAAGAAGTCGAAGCCGTACAAACTCTATGGCGCCTCCGGCGGCGGCTCGATGATCGTCGAGGCGGCCTTCGGCTTCACCAAGCTGCCGGTCGAATTTGTCGACGTGCCGTGGACGGACACCGGCTGGAACAGCAAGGCGCTGAAGAAGCTGAACCCGCTCGGCCAAGTCCCGACCCTCATCATGCCCGACGGCAAGGTCATGACCGAAAGCGCCGCAATCATCCTTCACCTCGCCGACACTGTCCCCGGATTCGAACTTGTCCCCGGACTCAATCATCCCGACCGCGCGCAATTCCTGCACTGGCTCGTCTTCCTCGTCGCCGCCGTCTATCCGACCTTCACCTTCGGCGACGACACCAAACGCTGGGTCGGCGCGGACGAGAAGCACGGCGCCGGCAAAGCTCTCCGTGAAACCACCGAAGAACACCGCAAGAAACTGTGGCGCCACGTCGAGAAACAGATCGACGGCCCCTGGTTCCTAGGCCCAACCATGACGGCCCTCGACCTCTACATGTGGCCCATGACGTTCTGGCGCCCGGGCCGCGACTGGTTCGAGAAAGAGTGTCCCAAACTCTTCAAGATCGGCACGGTCGTGAAGGCCCATCCCGTCTGCAAGAAGGTCGCGGCGCGCAACAAGCTGTAGTGCACTTCACACGCCCGTGAGCCCCCTTGGGGCCGCCTCGCCAAACCCATAGAGTGCGCCCGCATAACAAGGGGGAGACACCCATGCGCCGCATCCTGTTCGCCGTCGCCGCCGCGTCGCTCGCGCTGAGCGCCACAACGGCCGTCGCCAAAGTGCCCGACTACGTCGCCGCCGCCGTCGCCGACAAGGACCGCCCGAAGGAGGACACCGACCGCGACGCCGCCCGCAAGCCTGCGGAGATCATGGCGCTCACCGGCATCAAACCCGGCGATCGCGTCGTCGATGTCGGCCCCGGCAAGACCGGCTACTACAGCCGCATCATGAGCAAGATCGTCGGCCCCAAGGGCAAGGTCTACATGTTCAACCCGAGCTGGGTCGCCGATAAGTTTCCGCAAGTCGCCGAGGCGCCGGATGCGTTCGTCAAGGCCGGCTACACCAACATCGAAGGTGTCATCCAGCCGATGGACACGATCAAATTCGACGAACCCGTCGACATGATCTTCATGAGCCAGCTCTACCACGACCAAGTCTGGCAGAAGGTCGAGATGTGGAAGATGAACAAGCGCATCTTCGAAACCCTCAA
>JAEUMM010000215.1 GCA_016792645.1 Alphaproteobacteria bacterium
GTCGACAAGGTGACGAAGGCGGAGTCGATCGTCGATGCCGTTGTCGATCGCGACGAGTGCAATCGGCCGGATACGACGCTCGAAGGTCTCGCGAAGCTGCAGCCGGTGAAGGGGCCGGGCAAGTACATCACCGCCGGCAACGCGAGCCAGCTGTCGGACGGCGCGGCCGCCGTCGTGATCATGGAGGCGAAAGAGGCTGAGCGTCGTGGGCTGCAGCCGATGGGCGCGTTCAAGGGATGGGCGATTGCGGGCTGCAAGCCCGACGAGATGGGCATCGGGCCGGTGTTCGCCATTCCGCGATTGTTGGAACGGCATGGGCTCAAGGTCGACGACATCGACCTTTGGGAATTGAACGAGGCGTTCGCCAGCCAGTGCCTCTACAGCCGCGACAAGCTGGGCATCGATCCGGCGAAGTACAACGTCAACGGCGGCTCGATCGCGATCGGGCATCCGTTCGGCATGACGGGCGCGCGGTTGACGGGCCACGTGCTCATGGAAGGCAAGCGCCGCAAGGCGAAGAAGGTGGTCGTGTCGATGTGCATCGGCGGCGGCATGGGCGCGGCCGGCTTGTTTGAGGTGTTCTAAGCGGAGCGGGTGAGGGCTTGCCTTTGCTCATCGCGTCGTGCGCCATCACTTCGTGTGGTGCCGCACGACGCCGTCGTTGTCCTCAGGCGATGAGGCGTGCCGCGATGGTCACCACGATCACCACACCGATGATCGAGAGGGTGTAGACGACGACTTTGTCTTCCGGCGGGCGCATCAGTTTGGGCAAGCCGACGTAGAGCAGGTAGAGCGAATACAACGCCGCTACCAAGGCGATGATCTGACCAAGGACCGGAACGATGTTGAAGATGGCGCCGGCCCAGGCCGCTGTCGGCGTGTAGGCCGCGAGCTTGAACGCTTGGCCCATGTCGGCGGTCGCGCCGAATGTGGGGGCGAGCGCGTTGATGACGAAGGCGACGACGTAGACGCCGATCAGGCTGAGGACGGTTTGCACGATCACAAACTGCACAAAGCCGCCGAGACCGAGGCCCGCGTACAACATCAAGGCCAGTCCGGTTAGGAGCATCGCGGCGAGCGCCAGCGGTCCCGCGTAGTTCACATAAATCTTCGCCACGTCGGCGGCTTCGCCTGCGATGACGTCCCATTCGGTGGCGGGCGATGTGAGCAGCCGCTGTACGCGCGCGATCAACGTCGTGAAGTCCATAAAATTCTCCTCCCCGTGATTTTGTTCCCTTGCCAAGGGCTGCGAGCGGCGTCTTGGGGCATCAGACCTCGATTCGTTCGGGCGGGCCAGCTTGACGATGCGCGAATTCGGGCGGTCGGGCTTCGAATCGCGCAGGGAACTCGCCCCATGCTGTGCCAATCGGGGACAGTTTACCTGGCTTTGAGAGGTGGCGGCGTACGGTGCCGTCATGCGGGGTTGGGGTTCATCTGCTGTCTTGGCGCTGGTCGGCGCGTTGGTGCTGTGGGTCGGCATCGCGCAGTTCGAGGGCGCGTATTTGCCGGAGACGGGCGTCGTCTCCGGCAAGGTTGCGCGCGTGATGCCGGTCGAGGGGCGCGCGGCGATTACATTCGCCGGGCGCGACGAGCTGTTCGTTCTGGCGACGCCCAATCTGCCCATGCCCACCGTGCAGGCGCTTTACGATGCGGCCGAGGTGAGCGTGATCTACGATCCGCGCGCGTACGGGCGGTCGACGCGCGTGGTCGTTGGGCTGAGCATCGACGGCCATACCTATTTTTCGCCGACGACCTATCAGGTGTTCTCAGGCCTCCTGGCGGTGGTTTTGTTGCTGCCGGGTGCGGTGATGTTCGGGCTTGGTGCGTCGGCGCTCTCGCGGCGCGCGCACGGCGACGCCGACGCTGATGCGTTTGCGGACGAGGCGTTGCCTGCGCCGCAGCAGGCGCTGATCATTCCCTTTCCGCGCCGGGTCTTGACGGACGGCTGACGGTGTTATCCTGTCGCCGGAATTGAGGGCGGGATGGCGCGTTTCAACACGATCGGCGAAGCGTTGCGGCGGCCGGATGCCGCGTGGATCATCGCGTCGAACGCGATCCCTGTGGCGGGCGTGTTGTTCTTCGGATGGCAGGCGTTGCCGCTGCTCGTCTTCTATTGGATCGAGAACGTCGTTACCGGCGCGTTCAACCTGCCCAAGATTCTCGTCGCGGGTCTGACGAAGGACAAGGTGCAGGGCATCGCGTCGGTCGTGCTGGTGCCGTTCTTCATCCTTCACTACGGCTTGTTTTGCTTCGTACACGGCATCTTCGTGTTTGCTATGTTCACGATGAGCGAGACGATCCATTCGGGCGTGGCGCCGACAACCGATTCATTCGACTTGACGGGCCGCGTGTTTCAGATGCTGCAAACGGACAGCGATCTGCTGTGGAGCGTCGTCGCGCTCTGCCTTGTACAGGCGGGGTCGTTTGCGGTGTTTTGGCTTGGTGGGCGGCGCTGGCGCGAAACCGATGCGATCAGGCAGTTGTTCGAGCCCTATGGGCGGATCGTCGTCATGCACCTGACCATCTTCATCGCCACGATCCCGGTGATCGTGATCGGGCAGCCGATGCTGGCGGTGTTGGTGCTTGCGCTGTTGAAGAGCGGTTTAGAACTGGGGTTGAAGCAGTTTCAGGTCGCAGGGCCCCAATTGCCGTCGGCTTAGAGGTTGCCGCGTTCGCGATAGGCGCGGCGGCGGGCGTTGATAACCATCACGGCGAGGGTGAGCGCCACGAGACCAACGACGATCAGGCCCATGTTCAGCGACTGGCCGCTGAAGCAAGCGTTGCCGACGTCCAGTACGGTGCCCACGTCGCCTGCCAGGGAGCAGGTTTTCGAACCGATCCATCTGATGAGCGTGTCGTACATCTGGGTCACTCCGTCGTCTCCTGACGGGCAAATCCGCAAGTTCGGGGCCAGGGGCGGAAATCCACCGGCGTTTTCCTTACGCCGCCGAGTGTGTGCCGATGTGTGACAGATTCCGGCGCAAGCCCTCTCGCAGGGCGGCTTGGATCGCTTTGGGTCTTCGCGTAAACCTTAACGCGATCGAACAGAACGGGAGACCAACAATGAGACGGGCAATTTGGCTGGGTGTTGCGGCGTTGAGCCTTTTGGGCGTGGCGCCCGCGATGGCGGAGGCGACGCCGGCAAAGGATATGAGCGCGGCCGATCAGGCGGCGATTTTCAAAGCCGCAGGCTTCAAGGCGAAGGGCGGCAAGTGGGTGCGCTGCGATGACGACACGACACAATCGGCTCAGCCGGGCTTCATCGAAGTCGAAGATCTGAACGGGGACGGCGTGAACGAGGCTTGGGTGCGCGAGAGCAGCTTGTTCTGCTACGGCAACACGGCCGAGGCGTTCGTTCTGCTGGGCAAGGACGCAAACGGTGGTTGGACCATCCTGCTCGACGAAGTCGGCATGGCGCTGCCGCTGGATACGAAGAGCAAGAGCGGGTGGAAGGACATTGAGGTTGGCGGGCCCGGCGCGGGACCGTTCCCGAAGTTTCGCTACGACGGGAAGAAATACGCGCGTAAGAAATAAAGCCGTTCTGTCGATTTGATTTGGCGCCCGCGGGGCTTTGTGTCCCCGCGGGCATTTTCGTTTGTTGGTGCAGCGCGCCGGGGCTTGCCATGCCGTGCGGCGGGATTCGAGAATGCGGCGGGTTGTGCAGGGGACGAGGGATGGCTGACGAACAACGAAGCGCCGACCGGCGCAAGCGCAATTGGATTGTTGCGGCGGCGAGTGTCGTGTCGGCGTTCGTCGCCGTGCTGGCGTTTCCGGCGCAGGTCGAGCAGGTCTACAAATGGTTCTCCGCCAAGTACGAGAGTTGGGGATCGGTGGATTTGCCCGGCAGTTATCCGGGCGAGATTTGGAAGGTCGCGACGAGCGATCAGCTCGCGTGGCTTGAAGACGAGTGGTGCTATCCGACCATTCCGGGATTCAAGTCGCGCTTCCGCGTCGTGGACGGCGTGCTGGAGCGGCAGAACGCCGGCAACATGCCTAAGCCGTTCACCACCGAATGGTGGAAGACGAAGACCTATATGTCGAACAACGGCGTGCTGCGCATTTGGTACGAGAGTGCGGACTTGCCGGGCAACTATGTGTTCTTTACGCCGGGGAAGTCAGCCGAGTGGCACGAGAACGAACGCTACACCAACGACGACGGCAGCGTGCGATCGGGCAAGAAGCGGCTGGTGTTGAGCTGCAAACGTTGCACGGTCAGCGATTACACGTATTCGTGCGAGTGAGACGACGCTTTCCCGCGAACGGAACTGAGATATGAGACTGCCGCTGTTTGTCGCCGCCTTTGGACTCGTTATGGCCATGACCACCGTTTCCGCCGTTGCCGCGCCGGCGTCGAAGGCGCTTGCGAAATTGTTTGCGGACGAGCGTGCGTTCGTTTGGCGCGAGGACCCTTTGACGGCGACGGGCGACGGCGTGCGCGACTACGACGACCGTTTGCCCAGCGTGACGCCGGCTGCGCAAGCGCGCCGGCTGAAGGCCGACGAGGCGTTCGTGAAGCGGCTGCACGCGATCAAGCGTACGCGCCTCTCGCATCAAGAGCAGGTGAGCTATGACCTGTTCGCGTTCATGGTCTCGAGCCGCGTTTCGCTGGCGCGGCACAAAGAGTGGCGTATTCCTTTCAACAGCGACAGCGGGTTCTTCGCCGACTTGCTGCAGCTGCATTCGCTGGTCGATCCGCAGACGGTGAAGCAGTACGACGATTATGTCGCGCGTCTGAACGATGTGCCGCGCTATTTCGACGAGAATATCGCCAATCTGCGTCAGGGCATGCGGGACGGCTTTACGCTTCCGTCGGCAATCCTTGAAGGCGTTTCGCGTGTGGTGGACAGCGCGCAGTACAACGACGCCGAAAAGATGCCGTTCTGGAGACCGTTCGCGAGCTTTCCGGAGGGCGTATCCGAACGCGATCGAGCACGCCTGAAGGCGGCGGGCCGGGCCGCGCTGGAGAAGTCGGTGATCCCGGCTTATGCGGCGTTCAAAACCTTCTTCGAAACCGAGTACCGGCCCGCGGCGCGCAAGACGATCGGCGCGACAGCCCTGCCCGGGGGGCGGGAATATTACGCGGACCTCGTGCGCTATTTCACGACGCTGCCGGATGCGACGGCCGAAGGCATTCACCGCACCGGCCTTGCCGAGGTGAAGCGCATTCGCGCCGAGATGGAAGCGATCGTGCGCGAGGTGAAGTACCGCGGCAGTTTTGCGGACTTCATCGACTACTTGCGGACGGACTCGCAGTTCTATGCGAAGACGCCGGGCGAGTTGATGCGCGAGGCGTCGTTCATCGCCAAGGAGATCGACGGCAAGCTGCCCGAATATTTCGGCAAGCTGCCGCGCATGCCGTACGGCGTGAAGCCGGTGCCCGATGCGATCGCGCCGAACTATACGGCGGGGCGCTATAACCCCGGGCCGATGGGGGCGGCGGGCGAGTATTGGGTCAACACCTACGCGCTTGAGACACGGCCACTCTACGTCTTGCCGGCGCTCACGCTGCATGAGGCGGTGCCGGGGCATCATTTGCAGGGCTCCATCGCGCGGGAGCTGGGCGCGGTGCCGGCGTTTCGCTTGAACTTTTATCCGCACGCGTTCGGGGAGGGCTGGGCGCTTTATGGCGAGAAGCTGGGCGAGGAGATGGGCGTCTATCACACGCCGTACCAGCGCTTTGGACGGCTGACGTATGAGATGTGGCGCGCGTGCCGGCTGGTCGTCGATACGGGGATGCACGCGATGGATTGGACGCGTGATCAGGCGTTGACCTATTTGGGCGAAAATACAGCGCTCTCGAAGCACGAGATCCGCACGGAAGTCGATCGTTACATCTCATGGCCGGGGCAGGCGCTGGCGTACAAGATCGGCGAGCTGAAGATCGTCGAGCTTCGGGCGCGCGCGAAGGCGGCGTTGGGCGACAAGTTCGACCTGCGCGCCTACCACGACGCGGTTCTGGAAAGCGGAGGCGTGACGCTGCCTGTGCTCGAGCGGCGGGTCGACGCGTATATTGCCGAAGCAGGTTCGGCGCGCGGCAAGCGATTGAAGCGCGTTGCGCGGTAAGCGCCTTGTCGGTTAGGCGGCGACGTCGGCCTTGGCCGCGAACAACCTCTTACCGCTCGCGCGCGGTCGCGGTGCTGTGCACTTGTCAAACCTTGTCGGTTTACGCTTCGCTTTCGTGTTCTGTCAGCCACCCGGCGTCGCGCAGCTCTGACACGTAGCCGCGGCTGATCGGCACCTCGGCGTCGTTCACCAGAACCAGTGCGACGCGGCCGTTGGTGCGGCGCACGGCCTTCACCGCGCTTTTTGCGGCCCACCATGAGCGGTGCGTGCGCGCACCGGGGGTCGAGCCCATCTCGGCAATCGCATCGGCGAGGCGCATGAGAATGAGGTCCGAGCCGTCGCCGGTGTGGACGCGCACATAGTGGTCTTCGGCCTGCAGGGCGAGGATGGCGCTGCTTTTGATCTTCGGCGGGAGGCGCGCTGCGAGCGAGGCCGGCGTCGGTGTGGCCTCGGCTGCGACGGGTGCGGCCGCGTAGGTAATGCGGGTGCGGCGGGCGCGAAGGATGGCGCCAATCATTGCGACGACGACGGTGATGATCCAAACGTAGAAGACGAACGTGACACCAAAGGCCACCTTGCCTGGACCAAAGGTCACGTAACCCATTCCCAGGACCACGCCGGTCATTGCGATGGTCATGGCGGTTGTTGTTGCGACCGCACGCAGGATGGGACGGCCGCAAAGGAAGCTGATCCGCTCGCCGGCTATCGACAGCACGGCGCCGACCGTGGCGCCGATGGCCATGGTGGGCATCCAGAAGGCAAAGCGCATCCAGAGCGGCGCGCCATACGAGCCGAACGGGCCGAGCAGACTGAGCACGAAACCAGGGAGAATCGCGATGATGGCGAAGGCGAGCCAGGGGCGTTCCCACACTTGCTCCCAGATCGAGGCTGCATCTGACGCTTCGCGAACGGCGAGTGGCTGCCGTTCACGAAGAACGCGCGGTATTTCGCGGATTTGCGGGTGCGGTTCGTCGCCCATGGCGGCATCTATTCCGCAAGCGGGCGGCCGAGGCAATGGCGCATCGCCGGGCGAGATGAGAGGGTCAAACAGGTATGAGCGCGCACAAGGGATCGGATCACAGCGAGGTCATCGGACGCGCCTTCTGGCGCGGGCTTTGGTGGCGGCTGATCCTGGGGTTCGGCGCCACGCTGGCTGTGCTTGCCGCCTGGCTCTACAGCCTACCCGAAGCGCAGCGTGAGGCGATCTTGGGCTACTGGTCGCGGGTGCAGGTGCCGCAGCCTGCGTTCAACGCGGCGCCTTTGCTGGCGGCGCCGCCTTCGGTGCAGTTGCATGTGGCGGCCGCACTGCTGGCCCTGGTCGTCGGTGTCATCATCTTTCTATTGCCCAAAGGCACGGGATTTCACCGCGCTCTCGGATGGACGTGGGTGAGCTCGATGATCGTGGTGGCGGCAACGTCAGTCGTGATGATCTTCGACTTGAAGACCGGCATCAACGCGTTGCACGTCTTCACGGCCGTGACCGTAGTGTCGTTGTGGGCGGGTCTGACGGGCATCCGGCGTGGCGACGTGCGACAGCACGCGGGGTCGATGATCGGCCTCTATGTCGGGGGGCTGATCATTGCGGGCGCGTTCGCGTTCATTCCTGGACGCACAATGTGGAACGTGGTGTTCGGCGGTTGAGCGCTCAGACGAAGTAGAGCCACGTCACGAGGGCAAAGCACGGCAGAAGGAAGACGGCCGACCAGAGCATGTAACCGAAGAAGCTGGGCATTCTTACGCCGGCTTCTTCCGCGATGGCTTTGACCATGAAGTTCGGGGCGTTGCCGATATAGGTGTTGGCGCCCATGAAGACCGCACCCGCGGAGATGGCGGCGAGCGTTCCGGCGAGGGGGCCCATCAGTTGCTGCGGGTCACCGCCGGCGGCGTTGAAGAAGACAAGGTAGGTGGGCGCGTTGTCGAGGAAACTGGAGAGGCCGCCCGTCAGCCAGAAATACATCGCGTTGTTCGGCGTGCCATCGTCGTTTGTCACCAATGCGAGGACCGGGGCGAAGGCGCCCGCTTCGCCGGCCTTCAGCATCGCGATGACCGGGACGATCGTTATGAAGATGCCGGCGAAGAGTTTTGCGACTTCGGCGATGGGGCCCCAAGTGAAGTTGTTGCCCTCGCGATAAGCTATCGGTGTCAGCCAAAGGCTGAGCGCCGCGAGGCCCAAGAGAGCGATCACGCGCGCGATGTTCGGGAGATCGACGTGGACGCCGTAGACGTCGACGGCGGCGTCGGTCTTCCACATCGCGGAGCCCAGGATTACGGCGATCACTGCCGCAAGCAGCATGATGTTGCGCCAGCCATGAAATTTGATCTGCTGGTGTGTGTCGGGCATCGGGTCGGCCCTGCGGCGGCGGTCGCGCGCGTAGACATAGGTGTCGATCGCGAAAAAGACGGCAAGCAGTATGACGGCGAGAACGACGGTTTTTCCCAGCAAGTGGATCGTCGGCCAGAAGAAATCGACGCCTTTCAGGAATCCGATGTAGAGCGGCGGGTCGCCGAGCGGTGTCAGCGAACCGCCGATGTTCGACACCAGGAAGATGAAGAACACGACCACGTGGACGTTGTAGCTGCGGCCGTCGTTTGCGCGCAGCAGCGGGCGGATGAGAAGCACCGAGGCGCCGGTTGTTCCGGCGACGCTTGCGATCAGCGTTCCACCTGCGAGAAGGCCGGTGTTGGTGAGCGGCGTGCCGTGGATGTCGCCCGCGATGTAGACGCCACCCGAGATCGTGTAGAGGGTGAACAACAATATGATGAAGGGAACGTAGTCGAGAAGCATGACGTGCAGGAATTCGAACGTCGCGATCTGCGTTCCTTGCAGCGCCGCGAATGGCGCGAGGAATGCAATGGCCCAAGCCGCCGACACCTTTCCGTAGTGGTGATGCCAGAAGTGCGGCGCCACGAGCGGCATAACGGCGATCGATAGAAGCAGGCCAATAAAAGGCACGGCCCAAAGGGCGCTTAGCGCCGCGCCGTCGAGATGTGGTGCGGCGGTTTCGGCGGCGACGGCAGGCGTTGCCGTGAGCACTGCCGCCATCGCGAGGGCGGCAGACCTAAACGAGACCGAATTACGCGCCACCTCAAACCTCTTCGAACCGTGCACGCAGTGGTAGCGAACTGAAAGGGGGGACGCAAACGCGCACGCTCTCGCGTTTGCGGCCGTGCGTTGCGTGTCAGGCTTCTAAAAATTGCATCGGATGGACTGATAGGCGTTTGTGTTCGTCTGAGATTTCAAATTCAATCGGGCGTTGTTTTTCGTCGTCATCGTGTCGCTACGCTTGATCGATTGCTACGTCGTTCTTAGTTTGATTGAGAGCAACGATTCAGGGGCGGCGATTTTTTGATGAGTGATGACACAAGTTCTGTCGATATCACGGCGCGATTGGTCGCCGCCTACGCTTCCAACAACCGTCTCATGCCGCAAGATTTGCCGACACTGATCCAAGCGGTACATTCGGCGCTGTTGTCGCTGTCGAATGGCGGCCATGAGAGCACCGGCGAGCCGCCGAGGCCGGCCGTGTCGATCAAGAAATCCGTGACCGGCGACTATATCGTCTGCCTGGAGGATGGATTGAAGTTCAAGTCGCTGAAGCGACATCTGCGGTCGTCGTACAAAATGACGCCGGAGGAATACCGCGCGAAGTGGGGTTTGCCGCACGATTATCCGATGGTGGCGCCGAACTACGCGGCCCACCGCTCCAGGCTTGCAAAGCAGATTGGGCTGGGGCGCAAGCGGCCTGCGCGACGCAAATAGGGCCTACGCGGCGGCCGACTTACCACGGCGAACGTTTTCGTCTTTTGTCGTTTCCAGCCGCGTCCGTTCTTCCTCGTTCAGCGGCGGGCGGTTGGTGAGGATAAGCCGGTCCGCCAGGTCGCGGCGGTCCTTGGCGTCGGCGTCGAGCTTCAGGATGTGGATGTCGGTTGCGCCGGAAAGCAGGGCGTCGGCGGCGATCTCGTTGAACGCCAGGCGGGCGCTCATATTGGCGCTTTCGCCGATGTAGAGCGCCTGCCACTCGCCGGCGCGCTGCCTGGCGTAGATGAAGATGCCGGCCTTGCGGGGGGCGGCTTCGCCGAGGCCCATGACCTCAAAAGCCAGCATTTGCGGGCCTTCCGGGCCGATCAGGCTCAATGGCCAGAGGTGGGTTGCCGCACGCAGGGGTTGATGTTCAAATTTGCTTCGCCTGACCGAGGCCATGAACTTGTGGAGAAAGGGCAAAGGCATCAGTCCACCACCATTTCCGTAGCCTCAAACAGAGCGCTGATGCAGTTCTGCTTGATCCACAGCTCGAATCATCTCCGCAAGCTTAGCGTGTACGCGTTCTTTCGCTAGGCGATTCCCTGCGACCCACCGCATCTAGTAGGTGTGGCGAATCAGATTCATAACGACGTCAATATTTCACGCTAGGGGAAATTGAAAAAGGAAAGCCCTTCTGCGATGTTTATCCGCAACAAATGGGGGGTTCTCACACAGCCTTAGTTAACGGGGGGCGGTGAGGGCTGGGGCTTCGTTCCCGAGTGGGTATCACATGCGTGACGTACTCGCGGTCGCTGGGGTGATCGTTGTGGCGTTGGGACTTGGGGGCGTCGCCGCTTATATGAGCGTCGACCTGTCGCCGCCGGGACTCGACTTGATCCGCCCGCAAAAGCCGGCGGTTGTCGCGCAGATCAAGAAAGTCGAACAGCAACGCGCCGTGCAGGTGCAGGCCTCGGGCTGCAAGTATTGCTCGGATCTCGCCGAACTCGCCCAGACGTTTACGCGCCGCGCCGAGACGGCGCGCACGCATGCGTCGGCTTTGAAGAAGGCGCTGCCGCAGGTTTCAGACGAGACGAAGCTTACAGCGGCGCGCATCGAAGAATTGAAGGAAGCGCAGATCGTGGTCGCGCGCGCCGATCAAGCGGCGGCGGTGCTCACCGGCTGGGCGAGCCGCTGTACCGCCGAAGATTTTTGCAAGGCGCCGATTCAGGCCACGAAGGCGGCGACGTGTTCGGTTTCGGCCGACCCGCGCGCCGACGCGACGCTTGTCATCGTCGCGGCCGTTCGCAAGGCGGCGTCCGCTTGCGCGTCGTCGTCGTGCCCGTCGGTCGACTGCCAGTCGTCGGCGGCCTTGCGTTCCGACCTGTCGCAGATCGAGCGCGCGCTGGACGGTATCGGCGGACGTTCGAGCAGCTTTCCGGATCAAACGGCCCTGGCGTCGCTTCCCGTCGGTCCTTCCACGCTGAAAGCCGAGTTGAAGCGCATCAGCGACGAAGCGGGTTATGTCGCGCGGATGCTGCCCTTGCTTCTGGACACGAAGAAGAGAGACAGCCAACTGCCGAAACTCGCTCCTGCGATGATCGACGAGCGCGCGGTGTCGGCGTCGATGCTGGCGAAGGTGATGGAGCAGGCGGCCGCCGTGACGGACGGCAAGTCGGCCGACCCGCGCGTCGAGGCGTCGTGGCGGTTGAAGTCGCTCGCGAGCAATCTGGCGGCTTTGGGCCAGGATTCGAAAGCCGACAAGGCCATCGATTGGCAAAAAGCGGCGGACTCGCTGGGTGCGGCGTTCATGGATTTGGCGCGGCTTGAGGCGTTGTCAGATCGCGTGGCGAAGGCGACGCCTGCCGGCGAAGGCTGTGATACGACGGCGGCGTCGGCCGCCCAGCAGCTGCGCGAAGCGAGCGCGATGCTCGATATCTGCCGCATGCGATCGGCCTGCGTGGGCCGCGGCGGCGCGTCGATGCGCGTGAAGGCGAGCGGCGATGCGGAGAATTTGTTCGAGCGGGCGCGGGCGACGGCCGATGCGATGACGGTCGACGATTTGGGCGCTAACGATCTGGTGCAGGTGGGCGATGCTTCGCTGCGGCCGGCGATCGACGTGCTGCGCAGCGGGGGCGTGTGCCGCCGCGCGGGCGAGCTGCGCGAGGCGAAGGCCGCGGCGCCGCAAGCGGCCATCGAGGTTGCGGAAGCGGCCGTGCCGCAAGCTCTGTCGCCGTCGACGGGGGTCGTCTCGCCGCAAGAGTTGATTTCGGGTGCGGTGCAGACCGCGCTGAACGAACCGGCCGCCGCGCCGGAAGAGACCGTCACGGAAGCCGTGGTGGAAAGCGTTGCGCGCTATTCGACCGCGACGCCGCGGTTTAAGCCGCGCCGCATGAAGCCCAGCGATGCCGACGTGGTGAGTGCGGCCGCGCCAACTGCCGCGCCGGCCGTCGATCTCACGCCGGCCTATCAAGGCGTGGTGTTGCCCGAAGCGGGTGCGCCTGGCCCTGCCTTTGGCGGCGCGGGCGGTCCGACGAAGACGAGGCCCCCTGCGGGCGAGACGCAGGAATAGGCCGACACGGGTTCGACTTGGCGGGGGGCGGGTTCGATCCGTTCGCTAAAGCGCGCGTAGTGCGCTTTGCACGTTTGCGATGACGCTGTCCCAATCACCTAGGCTTGGCTGACGAAAGAGGCGCGCCGCCGGATACCAGGGGCTGTCGTCGCGGTCGCGCAGCCAGCGCCAGTCGGGCGCGGCGGTGATCAAGATCCAGGTGGGTATGCCGAGGGCGCCGGCGACGTGCGCGACCGACGTGTCGACGGTGACGACAAGATCCAACTCTGCGATGAGCGCTGCGGTGTCGGCGAAGTCCGCGACGTCGTTCATCCAGTTCGCGATGTTGGCGCGCGCATTCAGGTGTGCTTCGTCGCCGTCGCGCAGTTCGCGCTGGAGGCTCACGAACGAGATGCCTTGCGCATCAAGCGCCGTCGCAAAGGTCGAGAAGGCGATCGAGCGGGCGTGGTCGTTGCGGTGGATGCGATGGCCCGACCAGCAAATGCCGACGCGCTTGCCTTTGAGCGGCGCGAGTTTTTCGCGCCACGCGGCGCGCTTGTCGTTGTCGGCGCGCAGATAGGGGACTTGCGACGGGATCGTCTCCAGCGTCGTGCCAAGTTTGTGGGCCAGCGACATCAGCGGCGCGTGAACGTCGAAGGGCGGCAAGGCGTCGCCGCTGCGTATGATCGTCGGGTTGCCGTCCAGCGTGGCAAGCAGCGTCGCAAGTACGGCGGGCGTTTCGACGATGATCCGCGCGCCACGCGCGGCAAGCAACGGCACGAAGCGCGCGAACTGCACGACATCGCCGAGGCCTTGTTCGGGGTGGAGGAACAGCGTCTTGCCGGACAGGTCTTCGCCGAACCATTCGGCTTGCGGATAGCTACGCTGGCTCTTGCCGATGGGGCCGTCTTTGCGGCGCCATTCGTAGTGCGTGAAGCCGTCCTTGAAGTTTCCGCCGACGAGATGGGCGAAGGCGAGGTTGCCCAGCGTCATCGGATCGTTCGGGTGCAGGCGCGCAGCCTCTTCGTACACGGCGATCGCTTCGTCGATGCGGCCAAGCGCGACAAGCGCCATGCCCTTGCCGTTCAGCGCGCGCGACGACGTGCCGTCGAGCGACAGGCCTTTCTCGAACGACGCCAGCGCCTCGTCGATGCGCATAAGACTGGCGAGAGCTAGGCCGTGGCAACTCCAGTTGTCGGCGCGATCGGGATCGGAGGCGATGAGGCGCTCGAAGAGCGGCAATGCTTCCGCGTAACGGAGAAGGCAAATCAACGCCGCGCCGCGATTGTGCAGGACGTTGTCGTCGTCGGGCGCGATGGCGATGGCGCGATCGTAGCTTTTGAGCGCTTCGTCATAGCGCTCGACGTGGTCGAGCACGATACCGCGGTTGTTCCAGGCTTCCCAGTTGCGCGGATCGAGCGCGACGATGCGTTCATAGTCGGCGAAGGCGTCGGCGGCGCGGTCGGCGTTGAAGCGCAGCTTGGCGCGCAGGGTGAGGCTTTGGATGTTGTCGGTGGCGATGCGATCGAGTTCGGCGAGCGCGTCGGCGTCGCGCTTCATTTCGAAGAGAACGTGGCCGCGTTGCCTTCGCGCCTCGGCGTGATCGGGCTTGAGCGCCAGCGTACGGGCGAAGGCTTGTTCGGCGTCGGCCCAACGCTCGAGCTTTCGTAGGACGTTGGCGTAGTTGAACTGCGTGGCCGGGTGACGCGGATTGATGGCCAGCGCGCGCGACATGAAGCGCGCAGCGTCTTCGTTGCGATTGCTTTGCGCGTGGGCCAGGCCGGTCAGCGCCAGTGCGTCGGCGTTGTTGGGCTCTTTTTTCAACAGGTCCGCGAGGAGGCGCGATGCGTCGTCCGTCTTGCCCGATTGCAGCAGGCGTATCGCCGTTTGCAGCGTGGCAAGTGCATTTCCGCTCATGCTTGCTGTGCGGCGCGGGCGTCGGCGCGGATGCGTTCGACCATGGCGAAGAGGCCGTTCGAGCGCTGCTGGCTTAGGTGGGTGTCGAGACCGAGTTGTGTCAGAACCTGTTTCGCGTCGGTGGCTAAGATTTCGTCGGGCGTCTTGCCGTCGTAGAGCGAGAGCAAGATGGCGATGAGGCCGCGCACGATCACCGCGTCGCTGTCGCCCATGTAGTGCAGTGTCGTGCGGCCGTCTTTCGTTTCCTTGTGCGGGATCAGCCAGACTTGGCTGGCGCAACCGCGGACCTTCACGCCGTCCGTGCGCAAGGCTTCGTCAAGCGGCGCCATCTTGCGGCCGAGATCGATGATGTAGCGATAGCGCTCGTCCCAATCGTCGATCACGCCGAAATCGTCGATGATCTGTTCGATGGTCAACGCCGGACGTCCCAATCGCGCGCTATTTCGCGCCCTTCAAGCGCAGAAGATAGACGTGCTTGCCGTCCAGAACCAGGGCGCCTTTTTGGTTGTGAACGGTCGCTTGCATGGTGACGACGCCGGTTGTTCGCTGGGGCTTCAATTCCGTCACCGTGAGTGCGGGATAGAGCGTGTCGCCGGCATAGACGGCCTTGAGGAATTTGGCCTGCACCTCGACAAAACCGATCAGCGCTTCGCCGATCATGTGCGGGAAGAGGCCGGCGCCCGCGGCCGTGAAGCTCAGCACTTGCAGGCCGTGCGCGAGCAATCCCTCAAGGCCTTGCGCGCGGCAATATTCGGCGTCGTAGTGGATCGGATGGTTGTCGCACGAGACCGTTTGAAACGCGGCGAAGTTCGCGTCGGTGATCGTACGTGAGGGCAGGGCGAAGCGCTCGCCCACCTTCAAATCTTCGAATCCGCGTTGCGGCACGACCCGGTGTTGCGCGGGGTCGAAATCCGTCACTGCGCCGTCTCGAGAAGCCTGTCGAGGCCTTTTGCGTCGAGCGTGTAGTGCAAGAGGTCGTCCTGGTGGACGAAGCCCATGCGATCGAGCGACGTGCGCGACGGGTTCGCATGCACCATGTTGAGCTGCAGGCCCGCGCATTCGCGCTCGCGCGCGATGGCGGCGACGTCGAGAACAAGGCGGAAGCCGACGCCGGTGCCTCGCGCAACTTCATCGACGAAAAGATCCGTGATCTGAAGCGAGCAGGAGGCTTCCCAGATCGAGTAGTTCATCTGGAACATCGCCAGGCCGACCGGCCGGCCATGGCTCTCGGCGATGATCGCCTCAAAGCGCGGCTGCGGGCCGAAGCCGTCGCGGCGCAGCGTTTCAACCTTTGCCGTCACGCGATTGCCGATGCCTTGATACTGGGCAAGCGCCCGGATCATGCGAAGGATGGTGTCGCAATCTTCGGATCGAGCAGTGCGGACGGTAACTGTGGTGTTGGGCAGAGGCACAGCGGCGAGGGCCGTCATGATTAGTGGAACTCCAAACGCGTAGCTTGGCCACCGGGCGCCGATGACGGTGGCGCAGGCGGCTTACCGAGTAACGCTGAAACCGTAGGTTTGGTTTAAAGCGGCGGGAGAATAGGTAGGCCTTCTCCGCCTGTCACTCAACGCGCGCTTGAATCTTTTTCGGTGTGCGGGGTTCGTTTTCCGCCAGTTTCACGGCCTTCGCCTCTTCTTCCGTCCAGCGCGCGTTTACGTCGGCGGTAAGGTTGGCGACGGTCGAGGTTGTGGTGTCCCACAGACTGGCCGCGGTCTTGCACAACTCCGGGTTGGTGTCGCAGGTGCTCATGGCGTTGACGCCCAGACTCCACGCGGCATAGGCGGCGTCGTGCACCTCTTGGCCGACGTCGATGTCCTGCCATGCGACGTCACCGTCGCCGCCTAGGCGCGCCTGCGGCGGGACGATCACCATCGCCAAACCCAGCCAGAAGATCGTGCGGAAGATGAAACCCATCAACGTCACTCCAACGTTGGCGGGACTATCGCGCGGCGCCCGTTCGAGAGTGCTCAAGATCAAAGGCAAAATTGAAACGAACTCGCGCCGAATGGTCGTGAAGTGCGCTTAGCGACAACGCGCGCTGTCTGAAGCGCGCGCGGTTTTAGTCAAACGAGAGCTGCATTTGGTGCGATCTTTCGGTGAATTTCATTCAAGTTGTCGGCGTCGCCGGTGCTTGCGCACGACGTTGTCGGTTCCGGCGTGCGATTGCGCTCGGCCGGCTTTTCGCGTCTTCGTTTGGTTGATCGCCGTTGACGATGCGAAACGTGCGACCGCGCAGTGAACGTCGGCGCATTAATGCGCGGAAAGCACGTTTGCGCGGACGCGGACAATTAATTTGCGCAGCCCTGAGTGTCTCACTCCGGAAGGGCGGGTAGGGCATAACGCGGAACATGGCGTGCCGTGGTGAAGCGGGCCGCGGTTAACCGGCGGAAGGCATGTTTGCGCGGCGCCGCGCGGTGAACGGGCGGCCGCTCGATGGCTGCGGAGCCGGCTGGGTAGCGCCGCGACAGGTCGCGTTGCTCATTGACTCTCGCAGATCACGTTTTGGCGGTTTGGCGCAGTAAATTGCGGGCTTAAACGGATCGGTGCGTCGCGCTCTTGATGAAGAAATCTTACGAAGCGCGGCGGTTGGTTGAGATGAATTTAAGGATCGCTGCGGACTCTGAAGGTTGCCTTAAGAGGCGCTTCGGACTCTTTGGTTTGTGTTGCGAGGCGG
>JAEUMM010000255.1 GCA_016792645.1 Alphaproteobacteria bacterium
CGCTGGCGCGTTCGTAGAACACCATCAGCTTTTCGCGCTCTTCGAAGCCCCAGAGCGGCGGCGTGAGCGCGCCGACGTCCAGCGCCTGCGTCGTCGTGTTCAGAAGATGCGAGAGGATGCGGCCGATTTCGCTGTAGATGACGCGGATGTACTGCGCGCGCGGCGGCACGGTGATGCCGCACAGTTTTTCAACGGCGAGCGCGAAGGCGTGTTCCTGATTCATCGGCGCGACGTAGTCGAGGCGATCGAAGTACGGCACGGCCTGAAGGTACGTCTTGTTCTCGATCAGCTTTTCGGTGCCGCGGTGAAGCAGGCCGATATGCGGGTCGACGCGTTCGACGATTTCGCCGTCGAGTTCGAGGACCAGGCGCAACACACCGTGGGCCGCGGGATGCTGCGGTCCGAAGTTCAGATTCATGTTGCGGATTTTGGGCTCGGTCACCGCTGTCATGGCTTGCCCGCCTTTTCGTCCGCGGGCTTCGTCGCCTTTTCGTCACCGGGCAGAATGTATTTCGCGCCTTCCCACGGCGACATGAAATCGAACTTGCGGAAGTCCTGAATCAGTTTCACCGGCTCGTAGACGACCTTCTTCTGTTCGTCGTCGTAACGCACTTCGACAAAGCCGGTGAGTGGGAAGTCTTTGCGCAGCGGGTAACCGGAGAAGCCGTAGTCGGTGAGGATGCGGCGCAGGTCCGGGTGGTCCGAGAATTGGATCCCGTACATGTCGAAGGCTTCGCGTTCGAACCAATTGGCGGCGGGCCAAACGGGAACAGCGGAGGGTACGGGCGTAGTTTCGTCGGTTTGGATTTTCACGCGGATGCGTTGGTTCCGGTGCAGGCTGAGCAGGTGGTAGACGACGTCGAACCGCTTTTCGCGGCTGGGATAGTCGGCGCCGCAGATGTCGACGAGCTGCGTGAAGCGGCACATCGCGTCATCGCGCAGGAACATCAAGAGGCCGATGACCGTGTCGGCCGGCGCGCTTAAGGTTAGTTCGTCGTAGGCGATTTTCGACGTGACGCCGAATCCGCTGCGGCGCTCGAGAACATGTTCGCTGAGGGCTGTGAGATTGTCGGTCATCGCGCTCAACGAATGATATTGCCGGTACGGCGGATTTTTTTCTGCAACAGCATCACACCGTAGACCAGCGCCTCAGCCGTCGGCGGGCAGCCGGGGATATAGATGTCGACCGGCACGACGCGATCGCACCCGCGCACCACGGCGTAGGAATAGTGGTAGTAGCCGCCGCCGTTGGCGCAGGAGCCCATCGAGATGACGTAACGCGGCTCCGGCATCTGGTCGTAGACCTTGCGGAGCGCGGGGGCCATTTTGTTGGTGAGCGTGCCGGCGACGATCATCACGTCGGACTGACGCGGGCTGGCGCGCGGGGCGAAGCCGAAGCGTTCGAGGTCGTAGCGCGGCATCGAGGCCTGCATCATCTCGACAGCGCAGCAGGCGAGGCCGAACGTCATCCACATGAGCGAGCCGGTGCGCGCCCAGGTGATGAGGTCATCGGCGCGCGCGACCAGGAAGCCCTTGTCGTCGAGTTCTTCGCGGGCCTTCAGGAAGAACGGATCGCTGGGGTCGACGGTGCGTGCGACGCCTTCGATGCCGGCCCGGGCTACGGGTGATGAGGGTGCGCCTACTCCCATTCGAGGGCCCCCTTCTTCCATTCGTAGATGAAGCCGACGGTCAGGATCCCGAGGAAGCTGATCATCGACCAGAAGCCGAACAGGCCGATCTGGCCGAGCGTGATCGCCCATGGGAAAAGGAACGTCACCTCAAGGTCGAAGATGATGAAAAGGATGGCGACCAGGTAGAAGCGCACGTCGAACTTCATGCGGGCGTCGTCGAAGGCGTTGAAGCCGCATTCGTAGGCCGAGGTCTTCTCCGGATCCGGGTTCGACGGCGCGATCAGCATCGGCACCACCATCAGCACCAAGGCCAACACGCCCGACAGACCAAGAAAGATGATGATCGGGAGGTATTCGACGAGGAGGTCAGTCATTGGTGCCCGCAGGACCCGCGCCGGCGAAGCATGCCGGAAGCGCCAAACCCTGCCCCTTTTTTGAAGCGTGGGTCGCGAAGTGTTCCGCACCCAACTCGGTGCAGCGCCCGCCCGTCGCGAATCCACGCAGATCAGTCGAATTCCGGGCGGAAACTAAAGATTGTGCATCGCAAAGCAAGCGCTTTGGCGTGGAGCGCGTGCGACAGTTTCGGAGAAAAAATTGGATGCGCCGCGTGCTGGCGTTGGCGACAGTGTGCGCTCGACTTGCGAACGATTCGCAAGTGAGTATGTATTCCGTATGGCAACGGAAATCGGGACGGCGAACCGATGAAGAACGTCGATGCGCGTTGTTGTTGTTCGAAGAGTGGTTGCGGGGTCCGGCCATGTCTTGAAAAGACATGGCGGGAGCGACGGGGCTCGAACCCGCGACCTCCGGCGTGACAGGCCGGCGCTCTAACCAACTGAGCTACGCCCCCGCAAAAGGGCATGGGCCCGTTAGGGCCTCGAAGAGCGGGGTGTGTAAGGCAGCCTGGGCTTAAGTGTCAAGGAAAGGCGGGTGTGGCTTGTCGCTTTGCGGGCGCGGCTAATAGGTTGCGACTCAACGGCTTGGCTTAAGGAACGGCATATGGCGGGCAAGACGAAGAAATATGGCGAACCGGAGCGCGGCGAGAAGTGGTTCGCGGGGGTAGAGGCGAACCTCGAGAGGTCGACCGGCAAGACGCTGGCCGAGTGGGTGAAGATTGCCAAGACCTGCCCGGAAGAGAAGCCGGTGCCGCGGCTCAGATGGTTCAAGCAAGAGCATGGCTTGAGCGTGGCGCGCGCCGCGGTCGTGATCGGAAAGGCGTTCGGAGAGGATGCGTTCGGTCGCAACGATCCGGAAACGCTCGTCAAAGATTTGTTCTCGTCCAAGACATTTGCGCCGCAACGGGCGATCTACGACGCGGTCGAGAAATATGTGCAGAAGCTGAACGGCGCCATCTTGAGTCCGCGCAAGGGCTACGTCGCGCTCTACCGGCTGAAGCAGTTCGGCGCGATCAAGCCCAGCAAGGATGGGCTGCTGGTCGGGCTTGCGATGAAGAAATATCCGAAGAGTTCGAAGTTTGTCGACGTGACCAATCTCGGCGGCGGTGATCGGACGAAGAAGGCCGTGCTTCTTGAGTCGGCGAAGGCGTTTGACGGCGAAGCCAAAGAGCTGATCAAGGCTGCTTGGACCGAGAGCTGAAATGAGCCCGCGGCTGTTCCACGACAGCCAGTACGATTGGTCGCGCACAGTCGATAGTTTTTGGGAGACGGGGCGCGGTGCGTTGGCGCCCGTGGATGCCCCCACCCTTTCTAGCGATGAGACAGCGGACGTTGCGATTATCGGCGGCGGCTATTGCGGGCTGTCGGCGGCCTATCACCTGGCGCGCGCGGGCATCGACGCATGCGTCCTTGAGGCGGGCGACATCGGTTGGGGCGCGTCGGGGCGCAACGGTGGGTTCTGTTGTACCGGCGCGTCTTGGCTGGGGCCGGAAGAACTTGTCGACGCGTATGGCGAGAGTGAGATGCTCGCTTTCTATCGTGCGCAGATCGAGTCGGTTCGCTTGGTCGACGACCTTGCCGCCGAAGAGCGGATCGACATCGCGCGGCAGGGCGATGGGATTTGGACGTTCGCGCACAAGGCCAACCGGTTTGCGGATTTTGTCTCGCATGTTGCCGTGCTGGCCCGGCTTGGCGTGCCGGCGCGAACATTATCGGCGCGCGAGTTCGAAGCGAGCGCTTTCGCGTGCAGCGAGCAGTTCGGGGCGCAGTTCGAACCAACTGGATTTGGGCTCAACCCCCTCGCTTATTGTCTTGGCCTCGCTCGGGCGGCGCGGGCGCGTGGAGCACGAGTGCATGCAGCGTCGCGGGTTACGGCTTGGCGGAAAGAGGGCGACGTTCATCGTTTGGTGACCGCCGGCGCGTCGGTTCGGGCGAAGCGTGTCGTTGTTGCTGCGAACGGGTGGTTGCCGGAGGATCTGCATCCAACGTTTGTCGGACGCGTGCTGCCGCTGTTGTCCAACATCATCACAACGCGGCCGTTGAGCGACGACGAGCTGCGCGCGCAGGCTTGGAAGACCGAGGCGCCGGCTTCGAACACGCGCAATCGGCTTGCGTATTTGCGGATGCTGCCGGACCGGCGGTTGTTGTTCGGCGGGCGAGGCGACACGTCCGGGCGGCCCTCCGGTGGCGCCGCGATGAAGGCGCTGCTGGTGCGGCGAATGGGTGAGATGTTTCCGGCGTTCGCTGGCGTCGAGGTCACGCATTCGTGGCGCGGGTTTATTGCGGCGACGACGCGGCTGACGCCCGCCCTCGGCGAGTTGCCGGACGATCCCAGCGTGTCCTTCGCATTCGGCTGCCACGGCAACGGCGTGGCGTTCATGACGTGGGCTGGGCGCGAACTTGCGTCGCGGATTGCGGGAACGGCTGGCGCGTTGCCGGCGCCGCTTCGCGGTTTACCGGATCCGTTTCCCCTGCCCTCGCTTCGCTTGTGGCAGCTGCGCGCGTTGTTGTTGCGCGCTTGGTTCGAGGACGAGTTCCGCTAAGGCTTTCCGGTCGCGGCGAATTTGGCGTAGCGGGTGAATTGTTCGGCGATGACGCCGTCGACGCCCTTCGAGATGTCCTCGAAGTTCTTGTCGTCGCGGCCGCCGACGTCGTAGCGAAGCGTGACCGTGGTTGCGCCCTTGCCCGGTTTGAAACTGACGGTCATGGAGCCCGCAACGCCCATGAACTGAAGCGGGCCTAGGCCGCCGGAGAAGACCAGCATGCTCCCCGGCGCGGCGTGGATGACCTCCATGTGCTTGACGAAACCGCCGCTGGGCAGCGTCTCGCACCAGCAGCCGCCGGGCTTGGCCTCGATCGTCAGGTTTTTCGCGTCGCCGGAGAACGAGTGCGAGCCTGACCACCACGAGCCGATTTTGAGGAAGGCGTCGTAGGCCGCTCTGGCGTCGGTCTTCAGGTCCACTGTGTGTTCAACCACGAAGCCCGTTGCGCTCTTGGCGAGCACCTTGGCATCGGCGATTGACGGAATTGCCAGGAATGCCACGAGCGCGATGGCGGTCAGCTGTTTCATGTGTCTCTCCCGATGCGCGATCGGATCCCGCGCTTGGTGCGAATTCGGCGGAAATCCTGGGCCACGTCAAGTTGTTCGGGTGGCTTCGCTTTGCGGGCGGGGTCTGCTATCTCAGCGGCCCGGGCGATTAGCTCAGTTGGTAGAGCGCATCGTTTACACCGATGATGTCGGCGGTTCGAGCCCGTCATCGCCCACCACGCTGCGCCCTTACGGGCTTCGCGTGGCGCAGCCACCGAAGTCCGTTAGGGCCGAGCGTGTCCGGCATAGCCGGAGCGCAGCGGAGGCGACGACAGACTGACGGCTAGCCTCGGAATCAAAAAGGCGCGGACTTTCGGCCGCGCCTTCTGGGATTTTGCCGGTTGATTAGACGTTGACGGCGTCTTTGAGCTGCTTGCCGGCGCGGAACTTCGGCTGCTTGGACGCCGGGATCTTGATCTCTTCGCCCGTGCGCGGGTTGCGGCCCGTGCCGGCCTTGCGGGTCGTCACGACAAACGTGCCGAAGCCGACGAGACGGACTTCGTCGCCGCCTTTCAGCGTGCCTGTCACGGTGTCGAGCGTAGCGTCGATGATCTTTTCGGCCTCGGCCTTCGGCACGCCGGTTTTTTCGGCGACGGCCGCGACCAAATCGTTCTTGTTCATAGGGTGGTCCTCGCGGGTTCGGTGGAAACTGCAGAAATGGGCGGTTTCGCCCTGATTTCGGGGCCGGAATGTAAGCGGTGGTACGGCCCTGTCAAAGGTTTTTCGCAGTTTTTCGCGGTTTTCTGCGACAAATTGCGTCGGATAACGCAATCAGGCCCCCGAAATCTCTTCCGGGGGCCCTTTTGTTGCTTAATTCTGAGGCGTGCCTAGTGCGCGACCACACCTTCGTGATCTTCGCCCTCGCCCTTAGCTGGGCGACGGTGGTCGTCCGGCGGCTCTTCCCAATGGATCGCGACCGGCGGGCGAACCAGTGCCTTGGCCAGCACTTCGTCGACGTTCGAGACGGGGATGATTTCCAGCGCCTTGCGAACGTTGTCCGGAATGTCAGCGAGATCCTTCTCGTTTTCTGCAGGGATCAGCACCGTCTTGATACCGGCGCGCAGAGCCGCCAGCAGCTTTTCCTTGAGACCGCCGATCGGCAGGACGCGGCCACGCAGCGTGACCTCGCCCGTCATCGCCACGTCGCGTTTGATCGGTATGCCCGTCAAAACCGACACGATCGCTGTCGTCATCGCGATGCCCGCGGACGGGCCGTCCTTAGGCGTTGCGCCCTCGGGAACGTGCACGTGGATGTCGCGCTTGTCGAAGGTCGGCGGGGTGACGCCCAACGACGCCGAGCGCGAACGAACGTACGATCGGGCCGCGTCGATGGACTCCTTCATCACATCGCCGAGCTTGCCGGTCGTCTGCATGCGGCCCTTGCCGGGCAGCATGACCGCTTCGATCGTCAGCGTTTCGCCGCCGACTTCCGTCCAGGCGAGGCCCGTGACGACGCCGACAGCGTCTTCGCCCTCGATCACGCCGTAGCGGTACTTGGGGATGCCCGCGTACTTCTCGAGATTCTTAGGCGTGACCTGAACCGATTTCGCCTTCTTCGACACGATCTCGCGCACGGCCTTGCGGACGAGGTTGGCGAGTTCGCGTTCCAGATTACGAACGCCGGATTCGCGCGTGTAGTGGCGGATGAGGTCTTTCAGGCCGGCGTCGGTGATCGACCATTCGCCTTCCTTCAACGCGTGCGCTTCGATCTGCTTCGCGATCAAATGGCGCTTCGAGATTTCAACCTTCTCATCCTCCGTGTAGCCAGGGATGCGGATGATCTCCATGCGGTCCATCAGCGGCTGCGGCATGCGCAAGCTGTTCGCCGTCGTGATGAACATGACGTCGGAGAGGTCGAAGTCGACTTCCAGATAGTGGTCCTGGAACGTCGCGTTCTGTTCGGGGTCCAAGACCTCGAGCAACGCCG
The DNA here is from genome assembly GCA_016792645.1 of Alphaproteobacteria bacterium. Taxonomy (GTDB): domain Bacteria; phylum Pseudomonadota; class Alphaproteobacteria; order Micropepsales; family Micropepsaceae; genus SZUA-430. Next base: position 7,042 of record JAEUMM010000255.1, read on the forward strand.
ACGACGGGTCGCCGCGCCAATCGGCGCCGAGCTTGTCGATCTCGTCGAGCAAGAACAGCGGATTGGCGGACTTCGCCTTCTTCATGCCCTGAATGACCTTGCCGGGCATCGAGCCGATATAGGTGCGGCGGTGTCCCCGGATCTCGGCTTCGTCACGCACGCCGCCCAAAGACATGCGCACGAACTCTCGGCCCGTGGCGCGCGCCACAGACTTGCCGAGCGAGGTTTTGCCGACGCCGGGCGGGCCCACGAGGCACAGGATCGGACCGCGCAGACGGCCCGCGCGCTGTTGCACCGCGAGGTATTCGAGGATGCGTTCTTTGACCTTCTCAAGTCCGAAATGATCTTCGTCGAGAACCTTTTCAGCCTCTGCGATGTCTTTCTTGACGCGGGTCTTCTTGCCCCACGGGAGCGAGAGGATCCAGTCGAGGTAGTTGCGCACGACGGTCGCTTCCGCCGACATCGGCGACATCTGGCGCAGCTTCTTCAGCTCGGCCATCGCCTTGTCGTTGGCTTCCTTCGACAGCTTCGTCTTCTTGATGCGGTCTTCGAGTTCGCCCAGTTCGTCGCGCTGCTCTTCGCCTTCGCCGAGTTCCTTCTGGATCGCCTTCAGCTGTTCGTTCAGGTAATACTCGCGCTGCGTCTTCTCCATCTGGCGCTTTACGCGCGTGCGGATTTTGCGCTCGACCTGAAGGACGCTCATCTCGCCCTCCATCAAGCCGAAGACCTTCTCGAGACGTTCGGCGACGCCGGTCGTTTCAAGCAAAGCCTGCTTGTCGGGAATCTTGACCGTGATGTGCGACGCGATCACGTCCGCCAGCTTCGACGGGTCGGCGATCTGCTGCACTTCGGCTTGCGATTCCGGCGGGATCTTCTTGTTGAGCTTCAGGTAGTTTTCGAACTGCGTCGACACCGAGCGCGTCAGCGCCTCGAGTTCTTTGTCGTCGCCCACTTCGTCGGGCAGCAATTCGGCTTCGACCTGGAAAAAGTTCTGGTTCGGCAGGAAGCGCTTGATGCGAGCACGCTGCTTGCCTTCGACGAGGAC
>JAEUMM010000257.1 GCA_016792645.1 Alphaproteobacteria bacterium
GGCGCCGTTCGCGGCGAATGCCTATCGTGACGCGTCCGGCGCGTTCATCACCGTGCCGCGCGGCAAGATCATCGACGAGTTCATCACCTTCGACCTTACCTATCGCTTGATGTTGTCGGACGATCTGACGTTTGCGTTCGCCGTCGACAACATCTTCGATGAAGATCCGCCGTTTGCCCGGTTGGATCTTTCCTACGATCCGCTGACGGCCAGTGCGCTGGGGCGGACGTTCAAACTCGGAATTCGCAAAGAATTCTGAAGTCCCTCCTACCCACCTACCAACTTCAACAAGGGCGGCGATGCCGCCCTTGCTTTTCGCAGCGGACGCTAGTGCGCGCCGCTCCTGCGCTTCTCAGACTCCGTCATCATCGCGTCGAGTCCGCTGAGGCCTTTACGCAGTTGGTCGGTCATGTCACGGGCGGCGGCGGGGCTGCGTAGGATTCGCGGGCGCAGAAAGATGAGTAGTTCGGTCCGGTCTTTGGTATCCGTCGTCGACGAGAACAGCTTGCCGAGCAGCGGAATGTCTTTCAGGACCGGGACACCGCTGTCGCCGTAGGACAAGCTGTCGCGAATGAGCCCGCCCAGGGCGACGGCGTCTCCATCCTGCACCGCCACGGTGGTTGCGATCTTTCGCTGTTGTATCGTCGGCGAGTCGATGCCCGACGACGTCGTGGCGATTGCGGAACTGACCTCCTGGTTCACGTCGACGAAGACCGTGCCGCTCTTGCCGATCCGCGGCGTGACTCTCAGAACGATGCCGGTGTCGCGGAACTGGACCGAGTTCACGATCGTGGGATCATCGGCATCGCGAATGCCCGTGGCGCTCTGCGTCACGATCGGCACCTGGTCGCCGACCTGGAGCGTTGCAGGCTTGTTGTCGAGCGTGATCAATTTGGGCGCCGAGATCACCTTGATGTCAGTCACGGCGCCAAGCGCATTCACCGCCACGTCGATGTCGGGCACGGTGTAGGTGAACGCAAAGCCCGGAAACTGCGACGAGACTTCGCCGGTCTTCGAGAAGTTGTAGGTCTGGTCCGCGTTCCGGAAGAACCACTCGACTCCATATTTCAGCGTGTCGTTCAGCGTGACTTCGGCGATCGTGACTTCAACCATCACTTGATCCGGCGCGACATCGATTTCGCGCAGGAAGCGCTCAAGCGACGCGTACTCCGTCGCGTCGGCGCGAATGATCAGTGCATTGTTGGAGGGGTCGAGTGCGATCTGCGGCCCTCCGTTGCCTCCGGCAAGGCCGGCGCCACCCGCGCTCGCCGGCGCACCGGGGGACGGTGGACTCTCAGGGCCCGCCGCCGACGGCGAGGCGCTTGGAGCGTCGTTCGGTCCACCGGGCGGGGCGCCACCAACGTCAATCGAACCGCCGTAGATGGCTGCGAGCGAACGCGCGACGTCTTCGGCTTTCGCGTTCTGCATCCGATAGTAATAGATGCGCCGTCCCGGTCCGCTTTGCGGCACATCGAGGCGCGCGACCCACTTCGTCACCTCGCTCAAGTAGGCCGAGCGCGGCGATACCACGAGCAAGGTGTTGAGACGCGGCAGCGGCACAAAGCGAACCAGTGACGCGTTCGCGCCGACGGTGGTCTCGAAGACCTTTTTCAGTTCGTCCGCGAGCGCCGCCGCTTCCATATGGTCGGGGCGCACCAGCGCGTACGACATGCCCTTCATGTAGTCGACATCGAAGAGGCGGATCGTATCGAGCATCGACGCGCGCTCTTGCCGCGTTCCGGCCAGAAATACGAGATTGCGCGACGCATCGATGGAGAGCACGCCGCCGGCCGGCGCGACGGGTTGCAGAATTTTCTGTATTTCGGCGGCGGCCACAAACTTCAGCGGGACGATTTCGATGCCGTAGCCGGGCATGCGGGAGCGTTGGGATCCTGAAACCTCAAAGCCGTCGATCCGCCGCTGGGCTTCGGTGGCGGGCACGACGTTGTAAACGTTGTCGGCCAAAACGATGACTGCGCCGTTCACTTTCAACGCGGTCTCGAGCGCGGCAATGACGTCTTCTTTGCGCAGCGGCTTGCTGGTCTTGATCGTGACCTTGCCTTGAACCTGAGGATCGATGGAATAGGGAACCCTCAGCACGTCGCCCAAGACGGTGCGGATCACATCTTTCACCTCGGCTTCGGCGAAATCGAGGATGACATCGCCCTCGGCGTTTGCGGCGCCGCGACGAGGGGCGGTTGAATTCGCAAAGCTGTCGTCGCCGGCAAAAATCTCCGCTTTGGGAAGGGCCGGACCCTGGCGTGCCTCGTCATCGAGCACAACGCTCGATGGCGGCGCGGCCTCGCTTTTCGCGGCGCCCATCGCGGGCGTACCGGGTGCAACCGCGCTTTCATTGGTGGAAGCGCATGCGGCGAGAAGAATGGCGAGCGGAATGCTGCAGACACGTATCGCAACGCGTCGCATACGAAGGAACCCGATACGCATTTGCTTCGTCTCACCCAACACTGTCGCAGCTCAACAAGGAAATAATCGCAACAGCGTCAAGTGAAATGAACCCGCAATGCACATCGATCTTTTATCAATTGACCGCTGTGCACTTCTAGGGTGACTGCGCACGGTTTTGCGCCTTCGGAATTGCAAGTATTTCTTTTCGCGCGCCACCGGAGATTGCAACGCCGGATGCGCCGATGCTGTCGACGGTCCAACCCTCGAAGACGTCGCCCGGCTTCAGCGTCAGCAGCGAGCCGCCCGCCTTTTGAACAAGCGCACGTTGTGTTTGCCGATCGCCGGTGATCCCCAAAAGGCGATACTGCGTGAGGTCGCCCAGAACAATCGCGGGTTTGGGCGGCTCCGGCGGCGGGGGCAGCGGATCGGGCTTGCGATCTGCATTGAACAGCGGTCTCTCGGCGATCGCATCGAACGTCGCGAGCGCCGGCATCGGCGCCATCACCAACGGCGGCGGCGCCTTGATCTCCGGCGCCGGGGGCGTGTCGAAAAGGTCGAGTACGCGCAACGGCGACGGAAAGAATGCGATCACCGCCGCGGTCAATCCGGCGGCGGCGGTGACCGCCAGAATCCGCTGCCCCACACCGATGCCCGCAAACACGTTCATGGCACACGCATATAGGCCGAGACGACGATCTCCACCTGCAGCTTGTTCGGCTCGGCGGCCGGCGGCACCACAGACCAGTCGCCGTCCGGATCGCGGATCACTAGTTTCTCGATCTTCAGCAGAGGCCGCGCCGCGTCGATGCCATGGAGCACTTTGATCAGCGCTTTCACGTCGGCTTCCAGCATGGTCTGCACCGTCACCTTGGTCAGCGCACCCTCGCGCACCTCCGGCAGCGCCTGACTGCTGGTGACGACGGCCGATGCGGATGCCGTCAGTTGGCTCAACTGTCCCTGGAGTTGCGCGACGGCCAACGTGGGTTGCGGCGCTGCGAAGGTGAGGAGCTGCGTATGCGCGTTCGCCGCGAGCTTCTTCGCCGCCGCCTCGTAGCGCGGCGCCGCATCGGCGAGCCCCTCCATCGTCAACGCCTGACGCCGCAACATGTCGACGCGCTCGCCGTGCAGCGCTGATGACGACCAGACCGGAACGACAATCACGTTCAGCAACACGACGACGACCAGCAACAACAGACCGATGGCGATCCACCGCTGAAGGCGGGGCGCGAGTTCGAGTTTCATCGCGCGTTCTCCAGCCGCAGCGACATCTCGAACCGGTCTTTGTTCAATTCCGGCCGTCGCATAACGGGCGAGCGGAACTTGACTTCTTTGAACAGTTTTGAAGCCTCGATCTTCGCAATCAGGCCAGGCGCATCGGCGGCAAAGCCCGTGAGCTCGATCGCCTCACCCGTGACGCGCAATTCGGTCAAGCGTGCGCTGTCGGGCATAAGCTTCGTCAGCGCATCGACGATACCCAGCGTCAATCCCGGCTTGTGCGCCCGCGCGATCGCAAGCGGCTGTGTCATCGCCTCCAGCTGCTGCCGGAGGGTCGCGCTGCGCTGTGCGAGCGGCCGCAGTTCGGCGATGCGCGTTTGCCAGCCCTCGACCTCGCGTTCGCGCGACGCATCCCAAGCGACACCCGCCACGTACCAGGCAAGCGCCGCCCCAAAGACAAAGCCGAGATTCACCAGCAAGGCCCGTTGCGGCGTCGCGCCTTGCTTGGGCGCTCGCAGGTCGAACCCCATCCGCGACCCGTCGCCCGCATCCACGTCGACGACCGCCGGCACGAAGGCCAGCGCCCGCAAGCGATCCTCGACAGCCTCGACCATCTCGCGCGGCGCGATGACGACATCGACCGTCGACGTGCCTTCGACGCGGTCACGATCGACAACACGAACGCCGAACCGGACGGCGTCCGCCTTGAATGGCGATAAGCGATCGATTTGCAATTCCACCGCCGAGCGCAGATCGCCGTCCGCCATGATCGGCAACGCCATACGCCGGCGCAAAATGGCCGCCTGCGGCAGCAGAACCGTCAATCGGGACAGGCTGAAATCCGGCGCCGCCTGCAAAATCTGATCGGCCAGCCCCTTGTCATCGGCCGATGGATCCAAATCCAGCACCCGTCCGGTGCCGCCGCCGGAGATCACGCGCCAACCGTCGGCGCGTACCAGTAATGTCGCGTTCTGCGGCGGTTCCGGAAACATCCTGCGCGCCCACGCCGGCGCCAATGCTTTGAGCTCGTCGAGCCACCACGCCAGCACACGCCGCGCCAGCGCAGGCGCGTCCGCAAGCCGCACAGGCGCATTCAAGTCAATCGCGATCGTACGATCCGACATCAAAGAAGACACGCGCTCACCAAAGGGAGCTGTCCACTTGCCAGCATGTGGCTGGGAAATCCAGTCTCTTAATGCTGTGAATTACAACAACTCTCAGGCGAATATCGAGCGCGCATAGCCGAAGGGTGGCGCGTCTTTCAAAGAGTTTACGTGATGGCGCGGCTCGCTCGATACTTTTTCCCGATCAGCCTCTGCACGTGATCCAGCACGGCAACGATCGACAGGCCGTGTTCTTCACGCAGGACGACTATGCCGTTATCGCGACTGGCTGCGCGGGGCGGCCGGCGAATACGGATGCGCCGTTCATATCGAGCTTTAATCCTGTGCGCGCCAACATGGTTGCGCACCTGCGCGACTATCCGTGGCCATGATGGCCGGACGGCGCGCGACGTCACTACCCAAAGGCCGACCACCGTCTAAGCCGGCCGACAAGCGACAGCTAAATCTACTCTGAGCCCAATTCTTTCACCCGCTCAAGCCCATCGCTGAACTTCGGTCTTCCTCCGGATAGCAACCCTTCGCCTTCTTGGAGCACGTAGACGAGCGGCTTTCGCTTTGACGCGCGGTTGGAGTGGTAGAACAGCTCCACACCGATCTGCTTGCTGAAAACGAACCCACCGTCATAGCCGCCAGCGTCATTGCTGAAAATCACGGCATAGCGTCGGCAGACATTTTCGGGGCCGCTAAGGCAGACCGATCGGCGAAATCGCCATTGGCCCTCAGACCAAGTCGCTCTGCTATCGGCCCTAGGGACTGCCTGCATGAACTCGGCGAAATCGAAACAAACCAATGTCGCGGTTGAGCAGTCGCCATACTCGCCCATCAATTGTTCGGCCTTGGCCGAACTCTTCGGCATTGAATCCAGGCGGAACGATCCGGGCCACGATCTAGGGCAAAGACAAGCTCGCCGTCCATTTCAGCATACGTCGTGGAGTAATTTTCGCGCCCGTAAGCTGGTCCCAAATGCGCAAGCCCGGCGAACGCACTCGTTCCAAATTTCATCTCCGACAGGCCTCTATCTTAAATACGGGGACATGATACCTATCCCCCACCCGTTACTTGGCGCGATTATAGCAGATACGGTTGACCCATGGCCGGGTGAGCCCACGCTCGCCCTACGGACCCAATTTTTACTTTCAGCGGTGCCGAACTCGCTCGTCTTCCGGCTCTTCTGGCGTGTGCGACGTACGATCCCGACGAAATCGTGAGCTGGCGCACTAGACCGCGGTTGACTGTGACCCCAGGGGTCCTTACCTTCCCGCGCATCGCAACCGCCAGCCGATGGAGGAGAACATGAAAGCCATTGTCGCCATTTCCCTTCGGGCTGGCCGTGCGCAAGGTTCGCGCGTTTAAGCGTAACCCGTTCCTGTCCAGCCACTCCGTTCGCCCGGCCGACACGCGCTGTCGCGTGCCGATTCGGTTTGATTTTGCCGCGCGGCCTTCGTGCCGCCTGATTGGACGATATGTGCTGTGACAACGACGAATAATCTGACGTTGAAGGACTATGGATGGGGCGCGCATTTTCAGGCGCAGCTGTCCGACGAGGATATGGCCGCCCTGCCCGTTCGGGTGATGGCGGTCCATCGCGACATACTTGAGGTGGCTGGACCCGATTTCGAAGGCCGCGTGCAGCCTCTGTTCGGCGGCGACGAGACCACGGTCGCGACCGTGGGCGATTGG
>JAEUMM010000273.1 GCA_016792645.1 Alphaproteobacteria bacterium
CCGAGATACGTCCACTCCTGCAATTCTTCGATGCCGATGTGATAGAGCGGCTCGCGCCCCGTCCGCCCGCTGAACAACGCGCGCGGCACATTGACCATCGTCGGCGAATGCGCCCGCTCGTACATCAACGGCGTCCCGCACCGCTTGCAGAACGAGCGCACGCGCCCCACAGCCTTATCCTCATACCGCCCGATCGACGCTTCGCCCTTCGTCACACGAAACCGGCTCTTATAGCTCCCGACATACGTGGCATACGCAGCCCCATGCGCACGCCGGCTCGCGGCGGAGTGATCATGCCAAGCCCAGCGCGCCGGCACGCCGATCTCGACTTCGACGTTGCCGCAAAGGCACTGCCCCGCAATCCATGTTGCGGATGCACTCACGCGTTTGCGAGGCTTCTTCTCGTCGTTCACCACGATCCTCCCATCTGGGCCGATGTTGCCCATCTCGATGGCCCTTCGCTAGGCTCCGCGCGGGTTGAACGGGCGGCGAAGACCGCGGAGTTTGGGGGCAAGAAGCACATGGCCGGGACAAACGACGTCAGCAGCGAGGCAACTATCCCCCCACGGCCGCGCGGCTCGGAAATAACGGTTCAGTCCATCCTGGCCGGCATGATCGTCGCCGGCATCATGGGGGTCTCGTATCCCTACATGGTGCTGAAGCTCGGCTTCGGCCCGAACGTCTCGATCGTCTCCGCCTTCTTCGGCTTCGTGATTCTAAGCGTCATCGCCCGCAAGAGCTACGACCGCTGGCAGAACAACATCGTCCAGACGGCGGGCACCTCGGCCGCACAGACCGCCTTCATGTGCATCATGCTCGCCTCCTTCGACATGCTGCGTGAATCCAAAATCGTGGAGTTCGACCTCGAGCCGACCCCGATGCAGACCTTCACCTGGCTCTCCGTCGCTGCACTTCTCGGCACGCTGCTCGCCGTCCCGCTACGCAAACACTTCGTGGTCGATGAGAACCTGCCGTACCCGGACGGCACGGCCGCTGCCGAAACGCTGAAAGTCCTCGACCCGCCGCGCGACGTCGGCAAAGACAACATCAAGTGGATCCAAGCCCGCCGCGCCGCGATCGTCCTCGGCATCGGCCTCGTTCTCTCGGGCGCGCTCATGCTGTTTCGCGAGGACGCACAGATCTTCAAGATCATTCCCGAAGGCTGGAACCCCGGCGACATGACCCTCGGCGTTGCCGGCGCGTCCGTCGTCGTCGCCGCCATGGGCGTGGGCTTCTCCTACAGCCTGCTCAGCATCGGCAGCGGCATCATCATCGGCCTGCGCATCAGCTTCTGGATGCTCGTCGGCGGCGCACTCGGCTGGATCGTCGCGCCCTATCTGCTCGTGCAGGAAGGAATCCTCCCCGACCATCCGACGCGCACACAAGTGCTCTATTGGATCATGTGGCCGGCGATCGCCATGGTCATGGCAGGCGGCCTAACGATCCTCGCCGTCCGCTGGCGATTGCTCACCGAAGCATTCCGCGCGGTCGGCTCCGCCGGCACCGCCAGCAACGAATTCCCGTTGAGCCTCGTCATCATCGGCGTTCTCGGACTATCGGCGATCCTCTGCTACCTGCAGGAGCTCTATTTCGGCATCCCGGTCTGGATGACGCTGGTGATGATCGTGACCTCGCTGCCGCTCATGCTTGTCGGCCTGCGCGCGCTCGGTGAAACAAACTGGGGCCCGATTTCGTCGCTGTCGAACCTGATGCAAGGCCTCTTCGCCGCCATCGCGCCCGGCAACATCAACGCCAACATCCTGGCCAACGGCACCACCGGCACCATCGCCTCGACATCGGAAGCCTTGATGCAGGACTACCGCGCCGGCCACCTCATCGGCTCGACGCCGCGCGCCATGACCTACGCGCAGCTCATGGGCGCCCCCATCGGCGCCGCCGCGCTCGCATGGAGCTATCCGCTCCTCGTCTCGACCTACGGCATCACGGGCGACAACGCACAGCTCGCCGCACCGACCGCCCGCCGCGCCGCGGGCTTCGCCGAAGTGCTCTCCGGCGGTGTCGACCAACTGCCCGCGACGGCTCTCATCGCGGCCGGCATCGCCATCGTCCTCGGTATCATCTTCGCGCTCATGGAACTGAACAAAGGCCTGCGCGTCTTCACGCCCTCGCCGACGGCGCTCAGCATCGGCGCACTCATCCCCTTCGCCGCCAACGCCCCCATCCTCGTCGGCGCCATCTTCGCCGCGCTCTGGATGCTCGTCTCCAAACGCACGGCCGTCGTCTACATGATCCCGCTCGCCTCCGGCTTCATCGCCGGCGAGGCCCTCGTCGCGATCCTGGTGCCGGTGATCCTCTGGGTGCAGACGCTCGGCTAAGGCAACCCGTCGCGTGCCAACCGGTCGGCGCGCTGTATCAGCGTCGGTATGCGATGCGCTCCATGCATCGCGCGCACACCGGCCGCCGCGTCGTCGTCGGACATGCCGATCGCGGTGACATAGAGCGGCCGTACCGCCGAACCGCGAACCACCTGCGCACACCACAAAGGCGCATCGGCAAACGCCGTCTTCGCCACGCCCACAATCGCGCTCGCACCGCCAAGCGCCGCATGCAAATGCGCGCCCAACCCGGCCTTGCCCGCCGCATCCAAGCGAACATATCCGTCGATGACGACGACCTCGGGCGCGACCCGCGCCGCCTTCAGCACCTCAAGCAACAGCGGCAACTCGCGTTTGTAGAACGCCCCAGGCTCATATGAGGCTGCCGCGGCGAAACACATGACGTGTTCGCTCAGCGGCCGATCTGAATTCCACGCGCCGAACAACACGCACGCAGCGCTCGCGCTGTTCGCCGCGTAAGCGGCGTCAAGAACGGCAAACATATTATCGCTGATAATGAACGTGCGAGATTGCACCCGTGCATTTATTGATTCGCATGGACAGGCCGCCACCGCCGCTGGTGACAGTGATGCAATTCTCGCTCGTCGAACCTTTGCAGCCGTCGGGCTCCGGGTGCAGAGATTGATAGACACCCCACGCGGTCGCCTCTTCCTTCACATGAATTGTGTATTTCGCCATGAATGCCGGGCCGCGCAGGCCCAGTGCGACCGCTTCAAAGAC
>JAEUMM010000292.1 GCA_016792645.1 Alphaproteobacteria bacterium
CTCGCGCTCGCCGAAATCGGAGCCCTCGCCGAACGCCGCATCGCGCTCCTGATCGACAAGCATTTGTCGAACCTTCCGGCGTTCTTGGTGAAGGACGGCGGCCTCAATTCCGGCTTCATGATCGCGCACGTGACGGCGGCCGCACTCGCCTCCGAAAACAAATCGCTCGCCCATCCCGCCAGCGTCGACTCGCTCCCGACATCGGCAAACCAGGAAGACCACGTCTCGATGGCGACCTTCGGCGCCCGCCGCCTCTCCGACATGCACGACAACACCTGCGGCATCATCGCGATCGAACTGCTCGCGGCGGCGCAAGGCATCGAATTCCGCCGCCCGCTGAAATCGTCGAAGGTGTTGGAGAGCGAACTCGCCGCCATCCGCGAACACGTCGCCCCGTACGACAAAGACCGCTTCTTCGCCCCTGACATCGCCGCCGCCCGCGCCCTGGTCGACTCAGGCCGCTATCGCGCCACGGTCGACGGCCACATCCACCTTCCGTCCGGCACATGAGCACACCGCCCATCTTCCACCTCTCGCGCGGAAGCGCGCCGCTCCTGGTCAGCTTCCCGCATTCGGGAACCTTCCTGCCGCCAGACATCGCCGCGCGCATGACGGACGTCGGCAAGACCCTGCCCGACACCGATTGGCACGTCCCGCAACTCTACAAATTCCTCGACTCGATCGGCGCCTCGCGCATCGAGGCGACCCACGCGCGCTACGTCGTCGATCTAAACCGCCCGCCCGACGACAAAGAACTCTACGCCGGCCAAAAGAAAACGGGCCTGGTCCCGACCGACACGTTCAAGGGCGAGCCGCTGTACCGCGACGGCGAGGCCCCGGGCGCCGACGAAATCGCTGCGCGCAGCAAGTTCTGGAAGCCCTACCACGACACACTCGCGCAAGAACTCTCGCGCTTGAAAGCGATCCACGGCACGGTCATCTTGTGGGACGCACACTCAATCGAAAGCGTGCTGCCGTCGCTGTTCGAAGGCCGTTTACCCGACCTGAACCTCGGCACCTTCGACGGCAAGGCCTGCGACGCCGACGTGGTCGACGCGGTCTTCACGGTCGCCAAAGCAAGCGGCTTTTCCGCCGTGCTGAACGACCGCTTCAAAGGCGGCTACATCACCCGCCACTACGGCGACCGCCGCAAAGGCATCAACGCCATCCAACTCGAAATGGCGCAAGCGATCTACATGGACGAAGGCCCCCCCTTCACGTTCCGCCCCGAGCGCGCGACGAAAGTGACGACCGCGATCCGCGCGATGATAACGGCGGCGTTGGAGGCACTCTAATGATCGAGGCCGCTCAAAACGGACCATCGGGAGGAAGCGCCGTTGTCGGTTGGATACTTCTTTCGACGTTGTATGCGCTCCTCGTCGGATCGCCGTTCAAAACCAATCACAAAAAGCATGCGCTCTACTGTGACGACCGCTCCCAGATCTATTTCAAGCAGTCCTTAGGCTGGCTGCATCCGCGCAGCAGCGTGGCAGTTACCGACCGTGACCTGTTGATTTTCACCAATCCCTGGATGAACACGCTGTTGCTCTTCGGGGCCTTCGATACGCCCGTGACGATCCCGCGCGCGAAGATTCTAGCGACTCGTTTCACGAGTTGGTTCTTCGGCTTCGTCCGCGCCGTCGAGGTTGAGTATGACAATGCCGGCGAACGCGAGGTTGTTCAACTCGCGACACAGGATTCCGATCGCCTGTTGATGATGCTGGCGAACACGCGATCGGCGGCAAGCGAGAACATCGCGGACGAACGCGAGGACGCGGCGCGATGATCGTTGGTCTTGACCGCATCAGGGCAAAGGTCGGCGATCTCGCCGGCGGCGCGAGCGCAACCGTACGCCTGCTCGGGCGTACGGGATACGTCGGGGACGACAGTGCCACGTTCCCTCTCGGCAATGTCGGCTTCGATCTGTCCCTGTCGGAAGATGGCGTTGATGGGCTCACCGGTCTTACGTTTGAGGTCGCGAACGCCGACGACGCATACCGAGCTTGTCAGCGCCGCGCCCTGAGCCCGCAACCGCCCGTCGCCTTCTCAGAGTCAGACGGAAGGGCCCTGCGCGAAGGTCGCCGCATAGTGCTCGACCCCGATGCGACGTTCGGCGTTCCGATCACCCTCGTTGAATGTGCCGGCAAACCAGCGACGCAACCAAGCACGCCGTTCGACGGCGCGGTCACCGGTCTCGACCACGTCGTCATCCGCACGACGCATCCGAACCGCGCGGCCGCGCTCTACGGCGCACGCCTCGGCCTCGACATGCGCCTCGATCGCACCGAGCCGAAGTGGGGCGCTCGCCTGATGTTCTTCCGCTGCGGCGACTTGATTGTCGAAGTCGTTCACAATCTGAACGAGGAAGCATCTGCCGCGCCCGACAAACTCTGGGGCCTCTCCTGGCGCGTGGCGGACGCAGATGCCGCGCACGCGCGCCTCAAGGTGGCTGGCTTCGACCTCTCCGAAATCCGCACCGGCCGCAAACCAGGCACCCGCGTCTTCACCGTCCGCAACAACACGCTCGGCGTGCCGACGCTGATGGTCGAAGTGCTCGCGCAGGGTTAGCGCGCGGCGCAAACAAAATCGCCACGGCAATTCCCGCTTGACGGACACATAGCCCAATAGTTATACGTCAATCAATAGCCAGCGGGTTATCAATCGATGCCTCACGCACACGATGTGCTCTTCAAAACGCTCGCCGATCCGACCCGGCGCGCCATCTTCGAGCGTTTGTGCCGCAAGGGAGAGCACACGGTCGGCGCCCTCACGGCGCGCGCCGGGGTCTCGCAGCCGGCGGTCTCAAAGCATCTCGGCGTCCTGAAGAAGGCCGGCCTCGTCCGCGACCGCCAGGACGGCCGCCAAACTCATTACAGCGCGCAACTCGCGGCCTTGGCCCCGCTGATCGATTGGACAAGCCAGATGGCCGGCTTCTGGCAGAGCCGTTTCGACCACCTCGAGGATCTACTCAAAAGGATGGATCAATGACCAAACCCGCGACCGAAACGCGCTCCGTCGTTGTCGAACGCGAGATCCCGCACCCGCCGGAAAAGATCTGGCGCGCGCTCACGCAACCACACTTGATCGCGGAGTGGTTGATGAAGAACGACTTCAAGCCAGCCGTCGGTCACCGTTTCAATTTGCGCGGCGAGTGGGGCGGCGTGTTGGAATGCGAAGTCCTTGCGATCGAGCCGAACCGGACGCTGTCCTACACCTGGAATTTCGCGCACGAAGATGCGGCCTACAATCTGCAGAGCGTCGTGACGTTCACGCTCACCCCGACCCCTACGGGCACGCATCTGCGCATGGTGCAGTCGGGCTTCCGGCCGGATCAGAAGCAGGCTTTCGGCGGCGCCAACGTCGGCTGGCAGCAGTTCTTTGCGAAGTTGGAGCAGGTCTTGACGCGGCCGGAGTGAAGTCCGCCGCGTTCGTTTTCACGAGAGAGGTCACACATGAACAACCGGGTTCGGC
>JAEUMM010000386.1 GCA_016792645.1 Alphaproteobacteria bacterium
GACGATGATGCCGGCCTTCAACCCTGAGCGCGCGGCCGGCGCGTCTTGGACGGCAAGGGCGACCGTGACGGCGTTGGTCAGGCCGAAGGATTTTTGCAGGCGCGCGCGGTCCTCGTCATTCGAGAAGTTCGCGAGCGACCAGACGATGACGCCGAGATCGAGCCTGACGTTGCCGTCCTTGGCGCAGGTTCGCGCTGCGGACTGGCGCAGGCGAAAGCCCACGCGTTCGACCTGCGCGCGTTGTTGCATGTATTGCTCGATGCCGGCAGTGACGCTCGCCGTCGGCGGCAACATGTTGGGCGTGGGTGCCGTCGCGGGCGGCGGCGGTTGGTCGGGCGTCGATACGCACGCGGACAGGAGCAACGCGGCGGCAATCGCGAAGAACGTGCGCACTCTCAACATCTGCAAACTCAATCGAGTTGATAGACCAGAGATTTCAAATAGGCCGTTTCCGGTAACATCGGGTGAACGGGATGATCGCAAGCGGCGCCGCTGGCGCGGATCAACCTTGCGGTGCGTCCCGCGCGCGCGAGGCCTTGCGCGCACTCTAGCTGAAAACGATCCATGTCGATCGCGTGGCTACACGAGGCCAGGCACAAAAATCCGCCGTGTGTGACAAGCGGTGCGGCGAGGCGCGCCAACTTGCGGTAGCCGCGCGCGCCGGACTCAAGGTCTTTCTTGGACCGCACGAAGGGCGGCGGATCGCAGGAGACGATGTCGAAGCGTTCGTCGGAGGGCCCCAGTTCTTCCAGTTCCTCAAGCGCGTCGCAGCGGCGCATTTCGCAGCGATCGGCGAGGTTGTGCGCCTTCGCAGTTGCGGCGGCGGTGTCGAGGGCGGCTTGCGAAGAATCGAGCAAAACAGCCGATTTCGCGCCGGCTTTGAGCGCACCCAGTGCGAGTGGGCCGATGTAGGAATAGGCGTCCAGCAGCGTCGCGCCTTTCGCCAGACCGATCAGGAAGGCGCGGTTGTCGCGCTGGTCGAAGAACCAGCCGGTTTTCTGGCCGCCGACCGGATCGACGCGGTGGCGGATGCCGGCTTCTTCAACTTCGACGATGGCGGCCTCGCCGTACGCGACGCGGACGTCGTCCTTTAGGCCCTCATGTGCGCGCGCGGGTGCGTTGCTTTTCACGATGATCGCGCGGGGTTTGAATTCGTCTTTCAGTGCCTGCAGCCAAAACTCGCCGAGCGCGTCCATGCCGGCGGTGCCGGACTGCACCACGAAGACGTCGTCGAAGCGATCGACGACGAGGCCGGGGCAAAGATCGGCTTCGGCGTGAATGAGGCGGTAATGGCTGCCGCCGATCACTTTGCGGCGGAGGGCCGCGGCGCGTTCGAAGCGTTCGCGGAAGAAGTCGGTGTCGATCTTGGCGCCCGGATAGGACGCCATGATGCGCGCGGCGATCAGGCTGTGCGGGCTGAAGTAGGCGGTGGCGACACCGATGCCGTTGCCGTCGACGACGTCGACGAGCGTGCCGGGCGGCAACGCTTTCATCGCCTTGTCCATGACGACTTCGTTCGAATACGCCCACGGCGATCCCGCCTTTACGCGGGTGCCATGTTTGGGAAGGAAGCGAAGCTTCGGGCGTGCGTTCACAGCATCGCCGCGAGGACGCGGTCGGGCGGACGGTGACCGTCGGCGAAGGTCTTGATGTTGATGATGACCTTTTCGCCCATGTCGACGCGGCCTTCCATGGTGGCCGACCCCATGTGCGGCAGCAGGACGACGTTTTTGAGCTTCAGGAGTTTCGGGTTCACCGCGGGTTCGTGCTCGAACACGTCGAGGCCCGCGCCTGCGAGTTCGTTCGCTTCCAGCATGCGGGCGAGCGCGTTTTCGTCGATCACTTCGCCGCGCGCGGTGTTGACGATGAAGGCCGTCGGCTTCATCAGCTTCAGGCGGCGCGCCGACAGCAAGTGATACGTGGCCGGCGTGTGCGGGCAGTTCACGGATACGATGTCCATGCGCGCCAGCATTTGATCCAGGCTGTCCCAGTATGTCGCTTCCAGCTCGGTTTCGACCGACGGCGGCACGGGTTTGCGGTTGTGATAGTGGATCTGCAGGCCGAAGGCTTTGGCGCGGCGCGCGACGGCTTGGCCGATGCGGCCCATGCCGATAATGCCGAGACGCTTACCCGTGATGCGGTGGCCCAGCATCCATGTCGGCGACCAACCTTTAAAGTCGCCCTTTCGCAGAACGTCCGCGCCATCGACGATGCGGCGCGGGACCGCGAGGATCAGCGCCATCGTAATGTCGGCGGTGTCGTCGGTCAGCACGCCCGGCGTGTTCGTGACGGTAATGCCGCGGGCGCGCGCGGTTTCGAGATCGATGTTGTCGACGCCGGCGCCGAAATTCGCGATCAGCTTTAACCGGTCGCCCGCGCGGACCAGGACCTTCGCGTCCAGGCGATCCGTCACCGTCGGCACCAGAATGTCGGCGGTTTGCACCGCCTCGATCAGCTTCTCGCGCGACATCGGCGTGTCGTCGACGTTGAGGCGCGTCTCAAACAGCTCGCGCATCCGCGTTTCGATCGCGTCGGGCAGCTTACGGGTGACTATGACGAGAGGTTTCTTGGCGGGCATCGGTTCGGTGTGGCTCTTCACCCCTTCCTTAGCAAGGGAGGGCGGAACTTCCTAGGGTCTAACAAATCGTCTCTCTTTCTTCGCGTGATAACCCAAAATTAAGCGCGACCCTGCTGATATTGCACATCATTTCTCGCCGCCAGAACCCCACCGATGGCCACGCGCCCAGGCTCGGATCGATGAACATTTGGACTGCCCTGACTGCCTGCTGCCTGGTCCTTGCCGTCGCGACCATCGCGGCAGCCTCGCCGACGCGGGAGGGCGTTCCCATGCCGCGTCCGAAACCGATGCTGGAGGCGGCGCTCGCCCCCGCGCCCGTCGCGCCGCCGATGGTGGCCACGGGTATGCCTGTGCCGCGCTGGGTGACGGTGAAGGCCGAGCGGGTGAACGTCCGGCGCGGGCCGTCGCTAGATCAGGATGTGCTGTGGACCTATGTGAAAACGGGCACGCCGGTCGAGGTGATCGCCGAGTACGACGCGTGGCGGCGGATCCGCGACGTCGACGGCGTCACCGGCTGGGTTAAGGGCGCGATGCTGGACGGGCGCCGGAACGTGGTCGTGACTGGGCGGGTGAACACGGCGATCTTAGGGGAACCCAAGGCGGACGCGGAAGCGGTGGCGTTTGCGGAGCCGGGGTTGGTGGCGAAGCTTGTCGCGTGCGCTGGCGAGTGGTGCGAGATTTCTTCGCGCGGCTATGACGGGTACGTGGCGCGGGACCGGCTGTGGGGCGTCTACGAGCACGAGACGGTGAAGTAGCCGCATACACGATCATGATCCGTTGTTACGGACCATGATCGTCGAGACGCGAAATCAGAGGCCGTCGAAGAGCGCCGTCGAGAGGTAGCGTTCTGCGAAGGAGGGGATGATGGCAACGATGGTTTTGCCGGCCATGTCCTTTCGCGTCGCGACTTCCAACGCTGCGGCGACCGCCGCGCCGCTTGAGATGCCGCCGGGGATGCCTTCCATCTTGGCCAGTTTGCGGGCGGTTGAGAACGCTGTCTCGTTGCCGATGGTGATGACTTCGTCGATCAGGCTGCGATCGAGGATGCCTGGGATGAATCCTGCGCCGATGCCTTGAATTTTGTGCGGGCCGGGTTGGCGGCCGGAGAGGATCGCGCTGTCCTCCGGTTCGACGGCGACCATGCGGACCGACGGTTTGCGTTGCTTCAGCACGGAGCCCACGCCGGTGATCGTGCCGCCGGTGCCGACGCCGGAGATGACCACGTCGACTTTGCCGGCGGTGTCGTTCCAGATTTCTTCGGCGGTGGTGCGACGGTGGACGGCAGGGTTCGCGGGGTTTTCGAATTGCTGCGGGATGACGGCGTTCGGGATTTCCTTGGCGAGTTCGGTGGCCCGGGCGACGGCGCCTTTCATGCCTTGGGCGGCCGGCGTCAGTTCGAGTTTCGCGCCGAGGAGCAGGAGCATCTTGCGGCGTTCGATCGACATCGATTCCGGCATCACAAGGATGAGCGGATAGCCTTTGGCCGCGGCCACGAACGCGAGTGCGATGCCGGTGTTGCCGGACGTCGGTTCGATCAATGTCGTGCCGGGTTTGATGATGCTGCGGGCTTCGAGGTCTTCGATCATCGAGACGCCGATGCGGTCTTTCACCGACGACAGCGGGTTGAAGAATTCGAGTTTCAGCAGGACTTCACCCACGGCGCCGGCTTCTTTCGCCATGCGGTTCAGACGGACGAGCGGCGTGTCGCCAATGGTTTGCGTGATCGAGTCGTAGACGCGACCGCGGCCCGGTGCGTGGTTCGGGTCGGCTTTCTTGCGTGCGGCGTCGCTCATCGGCGTGGTCCTTCTCTGAGGTTCTTCAGATCGCGAAATCGGCGCGTTCGCCGATGGGTTCGGCAAGGCCGCGTTCTTCGGCCCGGCGGCAGAGATCTTCAACTGAAATCTCGTCCAGTTGGCGCATCAGTCCACCGTGGATGTCTTCGACCATCGGGCGGACGATGCGTTCGCCGATCGGGGAGGAGCCATTCAAGGGCGGTTCGTCGGCGGCTTCAAGCTCGGCCACGATGCGGACGATTTCGCCCGCGGTGATGCGGCGGCGTTCCTTGGCCAGGCGATAGCCGCCGCGGGGGCCGCGCACGCCTTTGAGGACGCCGGCGCGGACGAGGGCTTGCATCACCTGTTCGAGGTAGCGATGCGGTACGCCTTGGCGGCGTGTGATTTCCTTGGATTGCACCGGTTCGGGGCGGGAGTTGCAGGCGATGTCGACGACCGCCTCTAGCGCCAAGATCGCTTTTCTCGAAAGGCGTAGCATGACGTGTCAGCCCCCCTTCACGCCCGTCGAACCGAAGCCGCCGGCGCCGCGCGCCGTGTCCGGCAGCACGTCGACGCGTTCGAAGGTGACCGGTGCGACCGCCGCGACGACGAGCTGCGCGACGCGGTCGCCGCGCGCGATGCGAAACGGCTCGGGGCCGTGATTGATCAGGATGACCTTCACCTCGCCGCGATAGTCGGCGTCGATGGTGCCGGGTGCGTTCAATACGGTGACACCGTGTTTCAGTGCGAGGCCGGAGCGTGGGCGCACTTGGCCTTCGAACCCCTCAGGGATTGCCAGTGAGATGCCTGTCGCTACGGCGTGGATGCCGCCCGGTTGGATCGTCGTGTCTTCGGCCGAGACGATGTCGGCGCCCGCCGCGCCCGCTGTCGCGTGCGCCGGAAGGTTGAGGCCGCGGCCGTGGGGCAAAGTTAGAATTTGCACGCGCGCTTGGCTCACGCGGCGGCTCCTTTCAGGTGTTCGGCAATTTTTTGAACGAGGCGCGTGGCCACGTCCTTCTTCTTCATCAGTGGCCAGGTCTCGACGCCGGAGGCGGTGACGAGATGGACCATGTTGTCGTCGCCGCCCATCACGCCGGTCGCCGGCGAGACGTCGTTGGCGACGATCCAGTCGCAGCCTTTGCGTTGGCGTTTGGCTTGCGCGTGCTCGATGACTTTTTCCGTTTCGGCAGCAAAGCCGATGACGAGGCCGGGGCGCTTTGTCTTGAGCGTCGAGAGCGTGCGCAGGATGTCGGGATTCTCGATCAGGTTGAGCGAAGGCAGGCCGCCGGCTGCTTTTTTTATTTTTTGGTTGGCCGCGTGATCGACGCGCCAATCGGCGACGGCTGCGGCGCAAATGGCGACGTCGGCGGGCAGTGCGCTTTCACAGGCCGCGAGCATTTGATGTGCGGTCTCGACGGCGACGAGTTTTACGCCGCGCGGAACGGCGATGCCGGTTGGGCCTGAGACGAGCGTCGTGTTGGCGCCGAGATCGGCGAGAGCGCCGGCGATGGCGTAGCCTTGCTTGCCGGAGGAACGGTTCGAGATGAAGCGCACCGGATCGATGGGCTCCAATGTCGGGCCTGCCGTCACGAGCGCGTTGATGCCTTCGAGCGAGCGCGGCAGGGCCAGCATCTTTTCGATGGCGGCGATGATTTCGGCGGGCTCGGCCATGCGGCCGGGGCCGAATTCGCCGCAGGCCATGTCGCCGTCGTTCGGGCCGACGACGCCGATGCCGTCGGCTTTTAGCTGCGCGAGGTTTCGTTGCGTTGCCGCGTGTTGCCACATGCGGACGTTCATCGCCGGGGCGATGAGGACGCGTTTGTCTGTCGCCAGTAGCGCGGTCGAAGCGAGGTCGTCGGCGCGGCCGTGGACCATCTTGGCCATCA
>JAEUMM010000124.1 GCA_016792645.1 Alphaproteobacteria bacterium
GCGCCGACGATTGCTTGGCCCAATATCGAAAAATCAAAGTCCTTCGCGACCAGCCCGTCCTTTGCTTGTTGGCGCAAGAGTTCGCCCCACTCTTCACCCCAGCGTTCCGTCAGCGTATCTCCCGCACCCTCGCCGCCGGAGGCGATCACCGCTTCGTCGGTCATCGCGGTAGCCAAGACGCCTTCATTCTCTTCGGCATAGTCGTAGATCGCGGTCAACGCGGCCTCGACCATCTGCGACAACGTCCTCGCCCCGACCGTGCGCGAGATCACCGCAGCATCCAGTTCGGCCCGCGCTTCGTCGACGAAGGCCAGAAAACACGCGCGCTTATCCTTGAAGTGCAAATAGAAAGTGCCGTGCCCCAGGCCCGCGGCCTTGGAGATGTCCTGCGGTCGCGTCTCGTGATAGCCGCGCGCGACGAACAACTGCCGCGCCGCCGCCAGCAGGCGCTTCCGGCTTTCCTGCTTGCGCTTTGCGCCCCGCACATTCTCCGGCGCGTCGGCAGTGGATTGGCTCATGGGCCCAGGATTGTGACGCGGCGGGACCCAAGTCAACGTCTAGCCGAAAGTCGCACGAACGTGAGCCTCCCCACCTTGCAGTCCAAGGGTTAACGGGTCCAATCTCCGCCCGGATTTGAGGAGGGAGACGCTTTCATGACCGGATTGCGCAAGACAATTCTGACGTTGGCCGCTTTGTCGATCGCCAGTTTCACAACCGCCGCAGCGATCGCCGCACCTGGCGGCGGTCCGGTCCCGAAAGTCGAGTCGCCACGTCCCCAGGTGAAGAACAAGAAGGACGAAGCGCGCGAGACCGACTTCCAGAAGGCTGAGTACCTCATCAAAGGCGAGAAGTACGAAGAAGCCATTCCGCTGCTGCAAAAGGTGGTCGCCGACAATCCGCGCGACGCAGACGCGTGGAACTATCTCGGCTTCTGCAGCCGCAAGCTTGGCAAGAAGGAAGACTCGCTCGGCTACTATCAGAAGGCGCTCGCGATTGATCCTAAGCACAAGGGCGCGCACGAATACCTGGGCGAGCTCTACCTGATGATGAACGACCTCGCCAAAGCGGAGGAGCAGCTCGCCATTCTGAAGGGCTTGTGCCCGAACGGCTGCGAAGAAGTCGAAGATCTCGAAGCCGACATCGCCGACTACAAGGCGACGACGAAAAGCTGACGATTGAAACGATGGCTCGACGACGAAGGCCGCTGACGCGCGAGCGCTAGGCGGCCTTCAGCTTGTTGAGTTTCGACAGCAGATAGTCCAAGTCGGCCGCTTCGATCTCTTGATACTTGGTGAGAATGCGTTCGATCACGCGGCTCGCGAAACGCTCGCGGTCCGCGGGCCCGCCCTCGCCCTCCGTTTCATGCACCATGTCGACCGCGACGCGGAAGGCCGGAAACATTGAATCCGGAAACCCGCATTTCTTGTAGATCGCCTTCAGACCCAACGGACCGCCGTCATGGATCAACATCGCGGCCTTCTCGGCACTGATGCCGGCGACCTCCGCCATCGCGTCTTCGCAGAAACGGATATCGCCCAAGCACAACGCGCGAAGCACAAGCGACGGCGACAGGCGGCCGCGCGCATGCAGCTGAGAAACCAGCGCCTGCGTATCTTCGGACGACCCTTTTGTCAGGAGGCCGACGGTTGCGCGTTCCCGGGCGTCCAGCAGAATATCGGCGGCCAAATCCGCGGGCAGCGCATGCCGCGACGCCAGAACAACCTTCAAGCGGTCGGAAACCAGAGCAACCAAACGCTCCGAGATCGTCACCGGCAGCTCGCTGCGGTGAACCATCGCGGCCTTGACCGTTTCGAAGCGGCTGTAGCGATCGATCGTGCGCTGGAACAAATTTTCGTTGAGCGCCGCGCCCTCGTTGCCGACCAATGTCGTGACGGCAGCGGCGTTTCCGGTGTCGATCACCGCCGCCGCAAGCGCCGCGCTGACTTCGGGACGCTTGGCGACGGCGACTTGCTTTGTGCCGTTGCCTTCGGCGAGCACGGCCATCAGGTCGTCGTCGGTCAGAACCGGCGAGCTTTCGAGAATAGGCTGCGCAACCGCAACGTCGTCGTTTGCAAGTGACAGCGCGACGTCATGCGGCAGATGTTCTGAATGCCGCAGCGACGTGGCCACCGCTTGACGCACGATCGTCTCGGCGTCGGCAGCCATGGTCCGCATGATGTCGAGCGCAAGCGTCCACTCCGGCCCGCTCAGCCGATCGCTGTTGATGTCAATGGCCAGCTGCTGCACGACTTTGGCGCGCCGCGTGGGCGCGGGATCGGCAAGCAACGCTTCCACATCTTGAAAGCGCAGACCCACCGTCGATTTGCCGTTATTATCAATCGTCGACATGCCCTGAGCCTAAGGTCGGTTAGTTAAAGTGCAGTTATGATCACAACCCTCTCCGAGCCCCTGTCGCGCGCCATCGAGGCCGAAATAGCGGGCGTGCCTGCGCCCGTCTTGCGCGCCGCTGCCGCAGCGCTCAGTGGCGCATATCGGGGAAAAACAGCCCTGGGGGCGGCGCTCTCGCCGCCCGACCGCGCCGCCTATTTGGCCGTTAGGTTTCCATCAACCTTTGCAGTGGCAAAAGCCGTCTGGCGCGAATTTGAACGCGTGATGCCGCCGGGCGGCATACGATCGATTCTCGATGTCGGCGCCGGTCCCGGCACGGCCGCGCTGGCGGCGCAAGACGTGTTCGATTCGGGGACACGTTATACGTACCTCGAACGTGACAAAGGCTGGCTTGATCCGGCCAAACGCCTCGCCGCCGCTTGCGGCCTCAAGCCTGATGTGCGGCTAGGCGCCCTCACACCCAACACAAAGCTCGATCCGCACGACGCCGTCGTGGCCAGCTACGCCCTCAACGAACTGCCGCAGGCCGAACGCACGGCGGTCGTCGACGCGTTGTGGCGTGCCGCGGGCACGGCATTGGTCATCATCGAACCGGGCACGCCCAAGGGTTTCGACGTCGTCCGCAGCGCCCGCGAAATGTTGCTTGCCCAAGGTGCCCACGCGGCTGCTCCATGCACGCACGACGGCGCCTGTCCGATGAGCGTCGACGACTGGTGCCACCGCCCTCAACGCGTCAGCCGCTCCGCCGCTCACCGCGGCGCCAAGCAGGCGCAATTGGGCTTCGAAGACGAGAAGTTCAGCTTCGTCATCCTCACACGTGAATCGCCGCACCGCGGCGCCGCCGCCCGAATCGTCCGAAAGCCCATTCGCAACCCCGGCCACGTTCATCTGGACCTCTGCGCGGGCGACGGACTAAACCGCGTCACGGTCGCCCGCAGCGACGGCCCCTCATACCGCGACGCGCGCGACGCCGCCTGGGGCGGCACCTGGCCGCCTTACGACGGCTGAATGCGCCGTCCCCGCAACGCCGCGATCGCTGCTATCGCGAACGCCAAATGCGGCACGGCCATGATGGCGAAGTACGCCGGCGCACCAGCCACCGCCGTGCCATAGGCCAGCAACGGCGGCGCCACGATCGCGCCCGCGGTGAAGTAGACGATCATCGCCGCGCTCGCCGCCGTCCGCTCGTTCTGCATCAAGCTGTCGTTGACCCGGGCCACGCCGACCGCATAGAGCGGAAACGTCGACGCCCCGAACAACGCCGCAAACATGAGCAACACCCACGTCTCGCTGCCCATCAACCCGAGCAACGCCGCACCGCCCGCAACAAACCCCATGGCCGCAAGCACGACCCGTCGATCCGCGTGATCTGCGAGCCACCCGATCGGCATCTGCGCCAGCATCCCACTCGCGACGGCCAGCGCCATGAACATCGACTTGGCGAAATCGTCGAGGCCGATAAGCTGAACCAACGCCGGCCCCGAGGCCATCAACCCCGCCCAAGCAAACCCGGCAAGCGTCACGCAACCGACGCCCAGCGGCGATCGGCGCGCCAGCGTCACAAACGATATCCGCTGCGGCGGCTCGAACACCGGATTCTGCACCGTCTCGAACCGCAAACAGAAGAGCGCCAGAATGCCGAACACCGCCGCCGCAAGGAACAAAACATCGTCCCCTGCCCCGCGCGCGTTGAGCAACAACTGCCCCGCCGCCAGCCCGCCCAGCTGCACCATGATGTAGAGCGAAAACACCCGCGCCCGCCACGCATCCTTGGTCCCCAGGTTGAGCCAACTCTCGACCGTCGCGAACATGCCCGAGATCCCGAA
>JAEUMM010000392.1 GCA_016792645.1 Alphaproteobacteria bacterium
GTGGCGTCGGACGACGCGCGCATCGGTTATGGCGAGGTCAAGGTCGGCATCAACCTCATGTGGCACGCCGTGCCGTGGTGCATGCACCTTGTGGGTCCCGCGCGCGCGAAGCAGCTCATCATGTCCGGCAAGCTCTTCGACTCCGCAACCATGGAACGCTGGGGCTTCCTCGACCAAATCGTCCCGCGCAACGACCTCGACAAAACCGCCCGCGCCTGGGCCGAGGAGTATGCCAGCCTGCCGCCGATTGCGGTGCAGATGATCAAGCGCTCGATCAACCAGGTCGCCGGCGCCCTCGACCAGGCGATCATGCACATGGACGCCGACCAATGGCTGCTCGCCACCATGAGCGGCGATTTCCGCGAGGCCGTCGGCGCCTTCTTCGAGAAGCGAAAACCCACCTACACCGGCAATTGAAGCAAATTGCTTCCAAGTCAAGCGCGGACTCTACTTTCTCTATCGGCTGGTCTATATTGGAGGACAACTAAATTCTCCTAACAGGAGAACACGCGCCGGCGAGGCTCTCTCGCGATCCATCGGTGGCGCACGTATGAATCGCCAACCGTGGGGACTGCGCGACATGCAAAAGGGACAACCTCGGGTACCGGAACGTCAGGATCTCCTGCGGTCATCGAATGCGGCCTTATCGGAAGCGTTGATGAAGGCGTATACGGCGCCGCTGACCGCGCCGCTCGCCAAAATCACGCGCGCTGCCGCAGGTCTGCTGAGCAGACGCGCCGATTTCGTCGAGGCGCCCGCGAGCGATCCCATGGGCTATGAGCGCATCATCGGCGAAAGCGACCTGACGTCCGTCAACTATCTCGACCGCGGTCGCAAAGCGGCCGCCGCGGTGTGCCGGATTCGCGTGCCGGCCAAGGGTGGCGAATGGTACGGCACCGGCTTTCTCGTCGGCCCCCGGCTGCTGATGACGAATCACCACGTTCTGGGAACACCGGGAGAAGCGAGCCAAGCCGAAGCGGAATTCGGCTATGAGCACGACATCGACGGCGTCCTGCAGAAGCCGATCCAATTCAACCTATGCCCGCACGAGATATTTTTCACCGACGCCGACCTCGACGTGACGTTCGTATCGGTCGCATCGCTGTCGGACGGTGCCACACCCCTCGACCGCTTCGGTTGGCTCCCGCTGTTGCCGCTTTCGGGCAAAAGCGTCGATCATGAATGGGTTACGATCATTCAGCACCCGGGCGGCGGTCCAAAACAAATCTCCATTCGCTCAAGCCGCATCGTCGTCCTGCCGCATGCGGTTGCGGGTGTGAACCTCGAAAACTTCATCCACTATTTGACGGACACGGAGCCTGGTTCGTCGGGTGCGCCGGTCGTGAACGACCAATGGCAGGTCGTCGCGTTGCATCACAAGGCTGTGCCCGCGCCGGAAACCAAACCGAACGCCCCGACCGAATGGATCGGCAACGAAGGGATTCGTGTCAGCGCCATCTACCGTATGCTTGAGGAACGCCGGCTTGAGGAAGTTCACGCCCGCCGCGCTCTCGACCGCCTTGAAGAAGCGCTCGGCTTCTCGCCGATGTCGCAAGCGGAACGCTCAAGTGGCGAGGGCTTGTTCGAAAAGGACGGTGCACCGTTCGCGACCAAACGCTGGAAAAAGAACGCCGGCTATGATCCCGGCTTCTTGTCGGAGCGCGTCGAACTCGGCCCGATCTACGCAAAGCTCAAGAAACAGGCCGCGCCGCTGCTGGACGGGTCCGGCGTTGAGTTGAAGTACAACCGCTTCTCAGTCGTCGTGCATGCCGAGCGTAAGTTTGCACTGCTGACGGCGGTCAACGTCCACGGCGGGCTGTTGCGCAATCTGGGCGAACGCAAAGGCGCTTGGCGGCAGGACGGCCGCATGGACGGCAAGTATCAGCCCGACGGCGAGTTCTACGAAAAGGTGAAGGGCAACGACAAAATCCAGTTCAGCCGCGGCCATCTCGTGCGCCGTCTCGATCCGTGTTGGGGCTCGACCGATGCCGATGCGAAAATCGGCGAGGAAGACACGTTTCACTACGCAAACGCTGCGCCGCAATTCCAAACCTACAACGATGTCGATTGGGGCAATCTCGAGGACTATGCGCTGGACCGCGCGCAGACGACCGAGAAGAAAATGACGATCTTCACGGGTCCGATCTTCCGCAAGGACGATCCCTGGTATGGCCGCAAACGCAAGGGCGGCCCGTGGCGCATCCCGCTTTCGTTTTGGAAGATTGCCGTGCTCCAAAAGACGCCGACACGGCTGGTCGCAGCCGCCTTCATCGTCGGCCAAACGAACTACGTGCAAGCACTGTACGAGGCGAAGGTATTTTCCGGCTTGAAGCCGTATCGCCTCGACGATATGCGCAGCCGGAACATCCAAACGACGATCGAAACCATCGAAAAGGAAACGAAGCTCGACTTCTCGGCGCTTCGCCCCTTCGATGCCCACGGCAGCCTGGAATCAACCCGCCGAACCCGCTGGATCAACCGCCCTGATGACATGATGATCTAGGACAGCGACAATTACCCTTACAGAACAATGCTTTAGTATATGAGTATTTTTTGATGATTCGATGATTGAAAACTGCTGTCCCCTCGCATACATGTTGGACGTTCGATAGGGAGCGAACAGCAACATGAGCAAACTCAACATCGGCGTCGGTGAGGATTTCCCCCTCGATGACGACGCCATCAAATCCGACGAACGCGAATACGGCTGCGCCCATTGGCGCGCGCGATACGCCGACGGCGGCGGTCATCGCCACTGGCGGCGCAACGGTCACCCGATGCACAGCGCAGCAGCGATCATCGTCCTGCCCGTCGCCGCGGCCTCGGTGACGGCTGCGATCCTCTACCCGCTCGCGACGCTGGGCGTAATCGGCGGCGCAAGCCTCGCGGCCGCCGCCTACCGGCACGGCCGCCGCCACCGCCGCTGGGAACACCGCCGCTGGCGCGAAGAGCAAGAGCGGAACGCCCGAGCCGACCACAACGAACCCGAACCGCCGAAGGAAAATCAGTAATGCGCGGCCGCCATCATTTTCATCGCCGCCACGGTATGGGCGCAAGCCCGGAGGCAGGCGAACGCGCGACGACGCGCGTTCAGCTTGAACTCCCGCCGCAAGCCATGGAACGCCTGCAACGCCTGAAAGAAAAAACCGAAGCCGCCTCCTACGCGGAGGTCATCCGCAACGCCCTCCGCGTTCTGGAAGCCCTGGTCGACGAGCACGAAAAGGGCAGCGCCTTCAGCCTCAAGCGCCCCGACGGCGAGACGGTCGCCTACAAAATATTCGTCTAGGCGCCCGCCGCAGCAGCCGCCTGCGCCGGGAACGCCGGCGTTCCCGCACCCGCAACGCTCGGATGCACGACGAGAATCCGTGACGTGCAGTCCGAACACGATAGCAACGCCCCCGGTGGATCCTCCAGCGAGCGATCGTACTGCTGCGGTTCTGCGTAGTTGGCGGACGGAAACATCCGCTTCAACGCCGCCTCGTCGATCCGGCACTGCGCTTGAACGACAAGCGGCCGCCAGCGCTTTACCGCAATATGCGAAGCCCGCATCGCCCGCTCGATCGGTTCCAGATGCTCGCATGTAGCGACAGCGGACGGGTCGAGGTCGTAGGCAATCTGCTCGTCCGACCAAGCCTCTCCCGCCTCGATCGCCGCCGCAAACTTTACAGTGGCCGGATTGGCCCGCAGCTGCGCAAGCCGCGCGCGCTGCTCCGCAGGGAAATCACGCCCCGACCGACCGCCGACCGACGGAAGGCCGACGCCGCTGCCAAATCGCGGTGGGTTGTGAATAAGCACGTAGACGCCATACGCCAAGCACAGCGCGAGCACGCCAACCGCCGGATAGAACGCCGACATCAACTCGACGGGCGCCGCATCGCCCGAGATCAAAAAACCCGCGCCGATCACGACGATGAACCCGGCGCCGACAGCGGCGATCGCGATCAGCAACCCGATCATGCCCGGCGGCAAAGCCCCGCCACCTTGGGCGACGCGCGCGGCTTGCGCCGCGATCGCCTTGTCCCCGAACGCCGCCTGCGCATCGTGGCTGAACAAAACCCAAAGCCCAAAGCCGCCGAGCAGCGTGCCGATCGGAAACAGCATCACATGCATCAGCGACAAAATGATGATCAGCACCCGCGCCCACCATTGCAGGTAGAGCAGTCCGATCCCGCCGACAAAGGCCGGTATGAGAAGAAACGCCGCCATCGTGAAGAACATCGGCAGAATCATCGCCGGCGCGCGGCTGTCCTTGTCGGGCGAGATCAACATCACGAGACAGATCAGCAGCCCCAGCCCAAGCAGAAATCCGCTCAAGACAATATGCACCCACGCCAACACTTTGATCTTCGTCATCGCAGACTCTGTCCCCCGATCCGCACAAGCCCAAGATAAAGCCACATGCCCGTCGCACAAAGCGCCCTGGCCCCGAACACCCGTTGCCGCTAAAACCGGGCCATGAAGCTCACGCAGTTCAAAGTCCTTTCCTTCGACTGCTACGGCACGCTGATCGATTGGGAAACCGGCCTGTGGCACGCGCTCGAGCGGCTGGCCAAGGCCGCGAACATCGGCCGCGAGGACGCCCTCGAAGCGTTCGGCGCGCTTGAAGCCGAGCAGGAGCACGAGACGCCACGTCTCCTTTACCGCGACCTGCTCGCCCGCGTTCATGCCAAGCTCGCGTCGCGCTGGCGCGTGCCGTCAAACGAGGCGCAAGACCGGGCCTTCGGCACGTCCGTCGGCAGCTGGCCGGCCTTCGCCGATTCGCCGGCGGCGCTGGCCTACCTCAAGCGGCACTACAAACTCGTGATCCTCTCGAACGTCGACCACCAAAATTTCGCGGCCTCCAACAAAAGGCTCGGCGTCACATTCGACGCTGTCTGCACCGCCGAAGACATCAGCAGCTACAAGCCGAACCCGAAGAACTTTGACCATCTCATCGCCCGCGTGCGTGAACTCGGTCACGACAAAGCCGACATTCTGCACACGGCGCAGAGCCTTTATCACGACCACGTCCCCGCGGAGAGAATCGGTCTCGCCCGCTGCTGGATCAACCGCCGCAGCGACAAGGGGTTGGGCTCCGGCGCCACCAAGCCGGTCGCCCAAATGCCCAACGTCGATTTCGAATTCCCAACTCTCGCCGCGCTGGCCGAAGCGCACCGCCGTGAGATCGGCTGACGCGGCTTTTGTCCGCTGAGGCAACCGCGGTCGGCGGCGACGGACACCTCCGTCTTTCTGGCGAACCTGATTCTGAGCCTTCCGACGGCCTATCACGCTGTGACGCCCTATATCGGGGGCGGCATGGGTGGCGCGCAGGGTCGATGGGGCAACGTCCTTCCAGATCGACCCGGGCGAACCCGGTCAAACCGGACACGCAGTACGTCTTGGCCGGGGAGGTACGAAGT
>JAEUMM010000394.1 GCA_016792645.1 Alphaproteobacteria bacterium
ATGGCGTCGAGGTACGACGGTTCGCCTTGGGCTTTGAGGAATTTCACGATCGCTTCGACTTCGCCGTCGGCGACGAAGGGGCCGTGGACGCGACGGATGCGGCCGCCGCCTTCCATGAACAGCATGTCGCCCTGGCCGAGGAGTTGTTCGGCGCCCTGTTCGCCCAGAATCGTGCGGCTGTCGATTTTCGATGTGACTTGGAACGAGATGCGGGTCGGGAAGTTCGCTTTGATGGTGCCGGTGATGACGTCGACCGATGGGCGTTGCGTCGCCGTGATGATGTGGATGCCTGCCGCGCGCGCCATTTGGGCGAGGCGCTGAACGGCGGCTTCGATGTCTTTGCCCGCGACCATCATGAGGTCGGCCATTTCGTCGACGATGACGACGATGTAGGGCATGTGGTCGAGGGGGAGTGCTTCTTCCTCGTATACCGGCTCGCCCGTTTGGCCGTCGAAGCCCGTTTGCACGGTGCGCTTGAGCGTTTCGCCTTTGGCTTTCGCTTTGGCGATGCGTTCGTTGTAGCCCAGGATGTTGCGCACGCCGACCTTCGACATGCGGCGGTAGCGGTCTTCCATTTCGCGCACCGTCCACTTCAGCGCGACGATGGCTTTCTTCGGATCGGTGACGACGGGCGACAAGAGATGCGGGATGCCGTCGTAGGCCGACAGTTCCAGCATCTTCGGGTCGATCATGATCAGTTTGCACTGCTGCGGCGAGAGCCGGTAGAGCAGCGACAGGATCATCGTGTTGATGGCGACGGACTTACCCGAGCCCGTCGTACCTGCGATCAACAGATGCGGCATGCGCGCGAGGTCGGCGATGACGGGTTCGCCGCCGATGTTCTTGCCGAGCGCGAGCACCAGCTGAATGTTGGCGTTGTCGTACTCGTTGGTCGACAGCAGGTCGCGCAGCAGCACCTTTTCGCGGCGCTGGTTCGGAAGTTCGATGCCGATGACGTTGCGGCCGGGGACGGCGGCGACGCGGGCGGAGACGGCGCTCATCGAACGGGCGATGTCGTCGGCGAGCGAGATGACGCGGCTTGAGCGGATGCCGGCGGCGGGTTCGAATTCGTAGAGCGTGACGACTGGGCCGGGGCGGACTTGCGTGATCTGGCCGCGCACGCCGAAGTCGGCGAGGACGCTTTCCAGCATGCGCGCGTTCTGCTCCAGCGTTTCGTCGGATTCGCGCGAGACGCCTTGGCCGGTCTTGCTCTTCTCCAGCAGGTTCAACGGCGGCAGCTGGTATTCGGAATTTTGTTCGAGCTTCAGGGCGGGCTGGGCTTCGCGTTGTTCGCGCGGCGCTTTCTTCGGCGGTGTGCGCATGACGCGCGGTTCGCGGCGCGCGGCGGCGGGTAGGATGGGTTCGTCGAGTTCTTCTTCGATCGGCGCGATTTCGATGCCGTCGTCGTCGACGCGCGGTTCGCGGCGTTCGATGCGGTGCTTCGGCGTGCGGCGGAACGGACGCGTCAGCGCGTAACCGAGCGAGCCGAAGGTGTTACTCACGCGGCCGCCGATGGCATCCCACGGGAGGACGGGCAGGGTGAGCTTCAGCGGGTTCATGCCGAGCGAGAGGATGTAGAGCATCAAGCCAGCGAGACCGCAGACGATCCCGGCAACGGCGACCGGCGTGGGTATGCCGAGTTGCTGAAGCTGATTTCCGAGCGCGGGCAGGATGGCGTTGCCGAGCGCACCGCCGAGGTTCGCCGGATCTTGCGCGCCGAGCAGCGGCGGGAAGAGCGAGAGGAACGTCGCGATGAGCAGAAGCGATGTCGCCCACGTCGCGACGCGCAGCAAGAGCCGCAAGCCGATGCGGCCGTCCACGAGCCACAGACCCCACGCCAGCGGGGGGATGGCGACGCCCCATGCGGCGAGGCCGACGCTTTGCCAGATGGCGTCT
>JAEUMM010000141.1 GCA_016792645.1 Alphaproteobacteria bacterium
TCCCAATTCACGAGACGCGTGTCCTTGTACATCAGCCCCTGTTTGTAGAGTTCGACGAACACCTTGAGCACCGCGCGGCTCATCTGATCCGTTTCGCTCTCGCCCATGGTGAAGCGATCGCGCGACCAGTCGCACGACGCACCCAGCCGCCGCAGCTGGCGCATGATCGTGCCGCCGGACTCGCCCTTCCACTCCCACACGCGCCGCAGAAATTCTTCGCGGCCGAGTTTCTGGCGCGACGTCTGCTTCTCAGCCAGCTGCCGTTCGACGACCAGCTGCGTCGCGATCCCCGCGTGGTCCATCCCCGGCTGCCATAGCACGTCGCGCCCGCGCATGCGCTCGAAGCGCGAGAGAATGTCCTGCAGCGTATTGTTCAGCGCGTGCCCGATATGCAGCGAACCCGTGACGTTCGGCGGCGGGATGACGATCGTGAAGGGTTTGGCGTCCGGCTTGTTGCCCGCGCGAAAAGCCCCCGACGCCTCCCACGCATCATAGAGCCGCTCTTCCGTGTCCTTCGGGTTATAGGTCTTCTCAAGCATCGTGTTCCAAGCCTTCAGGCAATGAGATATCGCGCGCAAACCAATCGGTTTGCACGGGTCATGTCGAGCTTCGCTGTCTTCGGGTGTTTAGCGGCGACGTCCGCCGCCGCGTGCAGCGCGCTCGACTTCCTGCTGTACGACGCGCTCCACGATTTCAGGCAGGTGTTCGTCGAGCCATGCGGCAAGCATGGGCTTCATCATCTGCGCGACGATGTCTTCCAACGTCGTGCCGCCGCCGATCCCCACGTCCCGCTCGCGCGTCAGCGCGCCGAAGGCGTTGCTGATCGCCGACGAAGCCTGCGTGGAGAGAACGGAATCGCGATCTTCCTTTTCGACCATATCCAAGTCCGATTGATGGCGCGTTGCGGGGCGCGGTGGTTCCGGCGGCGGCGCGCGGCGCGACACGCGCGGCTCCGGTGCGGGTTCGCGAAGTGGTTCGGGCTCACGCGGCGGCGGCGGCGCGGCGCGGCGGCGCGGCGGCTCGGGAGCCGGCGCAGGTTCAGGCGCAGGACCGCCGATCGATCCGTCGTCGTGGACAATGTTGGTGAGTTCGAGAACGTCGCCGTCGCGCGACGTTGCTGCCGCGGCAGGCTGTGTCGCCTTCGCCGCCGGATCTGCATCCTCGGAGATGATCCGGCGTATGGAAGCGAGAATCTCTTCCATCGTCGGTTCTTGTTGAGCCGAGGGCGTGGCCATGGTTCGTAAAACCTCTATCGAGCGTCGCGCGACCCCTGAAATTTCAACCTAAGGCAAGGTCGCGCCAAATGCCAGTAGGCGCCTCCGTCAGAAGACGCGCCTGAAGGCAACCACCTGGATACCCCAAAAAGCCTTAGTTTCCGTAAGTCGCCGCCCCCAGCGGACGCCAGGTCTGCATCTCATAGTTTTCGACCGGGTCATAAAGCTGAACCGGCAGCGCCAGTTCCTTGGCCGTCAACTTACCGACCGCGGCCAGCAGCGCATAGCTCGCCACCACCTCGTCCCGCTCGCTGCGCACCAGGGCGACGCGCGCGTTCAGCAATTCCTGCTGCTGGTTCAAGACGTCCAGCGTCGTGCGCGAGCCGACTTCCAGCTCCTGCTGGACGCCTTCGAAGGCGATTTCCGCAGCCTTAACCTGCTGCCGGTTCGCCTCGGAGGAGGCCGTCGAGGCGCGATAATTTTCCCAAGCGTTCGACACGCCTTCGTCCGTCGCGCGCCGCGCATCCTCGGCGTCGAGCCGCGCGCGGTTGTTGAGTTCCTTCGCTTGACGGATCGCAGACCACTCGGCGCCGCCTTGGTAAATGGGAACAGTCGCCACGGCCGAAACAATCGTCTCGTCGCCGATCGATTCAAACCCACGCTCCTGACCGTTGCGGGCATAGCTTGCCTGCAAGGACACGGTAGGAAGCATCTGGCCCACCGCAAGGTCGATCCCCGCCGCGGTCGCCGCTTCGGCTTCGCGCGCCGCCGTCAGCTGCGGGTTCAGTTGGTTCGCAACCTGCTTGGCCTCTTCTTCGCTCGCCGGCAGGCCGGGCGTGGCGGGCTTGGTTTCCAGCGTACCCGGCGCTTCGCCGACCGTGCGCTCGTAGAACAAACGGCTGGCCTTCAAGCTGGCTTCCGCAGCCGTCAGACTGGCAAGGCCGGCCGACAGGCGCGCTTCCGCTTGTGCGACGTCAGTGCGCGTGATTTCGCCGACTTCGAAACGGGCTTGCGCGGCCTCAAGCTGCTTCTTCAAGAGCTCGATGTTCGTCTTGTTGAGGTTCAGCACCGACTCGTCGCGCACGACGTTCATGTAGGACGATACGGTGTCGATGAAGATCTGCTGCTCCGTCGCGTGCAGAATCGAACGGCCCGCACGCACGTTCGCATCGGCGACGCGGCGCTGCGCCAGAATACGGCCGCCGGCGAACACGGTCTGCGTCGCCGTGACGTCGGCATCCCAGGGACGCGCGCGCGTCTCGATTCCAACGACGGCCGGATCGGTCTTGTTCTCGGTCTTGATCGATGAGTAGCGCGCGTTGACCGTCACGCGCGGACGCCACAGCGCGATCGCCTGGGCCACGTCTTCGTCGGTCGCCCGCAAATTCGCGCGTTCCGACAACAGCTGCGGATTCGTTTGATAAGCCTTCACAAATGCGTCGAGCAGCGAATCAGCCGCGTGCGCGTTCGGAACCAAAAAAACAGATGCAAGCAAGGCCGCGCGCAAACGCCAGCCGCCCCGCTTGCGGAAAACAGAACCGTTTTCCCCAACGAACATGAGAACTCCTTCCCGCCATCGCGCGAGAGGTTAACGACGTGAACGTAAATTTCGGATTAAGATTTAGGGTCAAACAACCGTTTGAACAACGGCAAACCCTTAGAAAACAAAGCTTCGTGAACGTTCGAAGCCGGGAAGGACCGGTACTGTTGCATCAAAAGCAAACCTACGGCTGAGCGCCCCCGCCTTCTTCACGCAGAAGTGGGCCTTGCCGACCGGACCTTCGTTCACAATGACGACCATCCGGCCGCCCTCTTTCAACTGCTCGACCCACGCCGGGGGTATCTCTTCGACGGCGCCGTTGACGAAAATGACATCGAACGGCGCCTGCCCCGGCGCACCCGTCTTCAGCGGACCGACGACGCCATAAAGCCGTCCGAGCTTCGGCGACGACCGCAAAATCGGCGCCGCAAACTTTGCGAGTTCTTCGTCTTCCTCAAGCGCAACAACATCGCGCGACAGCGCACACAGCACCGCCGTCGAATAGCCCGTCGCGCATCCGACATCGAGAACGCGATCATTCTCCTGCACTTCCGCAAGCTGAACGAGCTTACCGAAGCTGCGCGGGTCCAACAGGAACCGGCCCGGCGCGACCTCGACGCAAATGTCCGCATACGCCAGCGGACGCTTGTTCGCCGGAACGAACCGCTCACGCTCGACGCGGCCCATCATGTCGGTGACCCGCATGTCGGTAACGTCGTTCGTGCGCACCTGCCCCTCAACCATGAAAGCGCGGGCGGCGGACAAGTCGATCGACATGAGGAGAATCCGGCGAAAATAGTTGGCTTGCCGGCGCTTATATCGGCGCAAAACCCGTCTGACAATGCGGCCTCTAGGGCGCTGAACCCTGGGGCTTCACCGCCGCGTCGCGCATCCCGGCCAAGTGCGTCATCAGCGATTTTCGGTCATAGCCGCGATACCAGTCGAGCGGTATGTCCCGCCGCGTCTCGGCAGCGTTGGGATCGAGCGCCTTGGCGAACCGGCCGTTCGCGTCGACCGTGAAGATGTACGGGTATCCAACCACCTTCTCGACATCGACGCCGCTGGCCTTCAAGACCTGCCACCCGTCGGGCGCGTGATCACCCTCGATGTGGACCAGCACGAACGTCTTCGCGGCAAAGTCGTTCAGCGCCTTTGCGTCGGGCAGCACGCCTTCGCCCGACCGCTCAACGAGCGTCACGTCGTCGCCCTCGACGGGATAGCGGAATCGGCCCGCACCGCCGCCCAAATGCGAGTCGAAGACGTGACACCAGATGCACCATTCGGCGCCGAAGCTGACGAGCACCACCTTGCCCGACGTCGCGGCCTCGGCCCGCGCCGTCTCGAACAGCGCAAGCTGCGAACCGCACTCATCATAAAGCCGTGCGTCGCCTTCGCGGCACTTGGGATCGAGCTTCGCGGGCAGATGCGCCACGACAGCGTCGCCCGACGCCACCGTCGGCGTTTCATTGCAACCCGCCAGCGCAGCCGCCGCGAGCGAAAGAACAAGGATCACGCTTTTCCGCATCATCTCCCCACGACACGACGCATCCCAGTTTCGCAGGAAATCCCGCATAGCGGAACACCGGTGCAGCTGCAGACGGCCGCAAGACAGGCGTTTGTGGCCCGCCCGCCCCTCTGCTATACGACGCCCCTCGCGATCGGACGGCCACGTGGCGGAGTGGTTACGCAGAGGTCTGCAAAACCTCGTACCCCGGTTCAATTCCGGGCGTGGCCTCCAGCGATCGC
>JAEUMM010000084.1 GCA_016792645.1 Alphaproteobacteria bacterium
CGGATGGTCGAAGAACTGCTCGACTATGTCGGCGCGCTCTATTGGGACAAGTCCGTGCGCATCGTCGTCATACGCGGCGCGGGCAAAGCCTACTGCGCCGGCCTTGATCTGAAAGAGCGCGACAACAGCAGCGGCCCGAACTCGCCGTCGAACGGCCTGACGCGTCAACGCCAGATCAGCGAAATCGTCATGCGCATGCGCCGCTGCCCGCAGCCAATCGTGTCCCTCGTTCACGGCCCAGCGTGCGGCGGCGGCTTCGCCCTTGCTCTGGCGAGCGACATCCGCATCGCCGGAACGAGCGCCCGCATGAACGCCGCCTTCATCCGCATCGGCCTGTCGGCCTGCGACATCGGCGTGAGCTACTTCCTGCCGCGCCTGGTCGGTACGTCGGTCGCGTCCGAACTGATGCTCACCGGCCGCTTCATCAACGCCGACCGCGCGCTACGCGTCGGCCTCGTGAGCGAAGTCGTCCCCGACGACAAGATGGAGGAAGCGGCCGCGTCCTATATCGACGAGATGCTGACCACCTCGCCCTTAGGCCTGCGCATGACCAAGGAATGCCTCAACATGAGCATCGACGCCGGCAGTCTCGAGGCAGCTGTCGCGATGGAGGATCGCAACCAGATCCTGTGCGCGCAAACCGGTGACTTCAACGAAGGCGTCCGCGCGTTTCTGGAAAAACGCCGGCCGGCCTACCAGGATCGCTGACGGATGAAGGATCGGTGGCTCTATCTGCGCGGCGGCGACGTTTCCCTGTTGATCGATGCGCGACCGGGTGGCGAAGCGTTGCCGCGCGCTTTGCATTTCGGCGCAGACCTTGGCGCCGCGCCTGACTTCGACGCCATCGCCGCGACGGCGCCCAACGTGCTCTGGGGCGCACGGTTGGACGTGCCGTGTCCACCGTGTGTGATGCCGGGGGCCGAAGCGGGCTATTTTGGAACGCCGGCCATTGTGCCGTCATACGCATCGCGCTGGACGTTCGATCGCGTCGACCGGACCGCCGAAGGCTTCGACCTGCTTTTCGACGTTGCGACGGGCGAGCCGCGAAACGCGTTCGTGCGGATCGAATATCGAATGTCGCCGCATGGCGTGCTGGCGTCGCGGGCTTGTGTGTATCCCTCGCCCGACGGGTTTCCGGACGGCTCGCACTGGCTTGCGGCATTGGCTTTGCCGCTGCCCGCTTCGGCGCACGAGGTCATGTCGTTTGGCGGCGATTGGGCGCGCGAGTTCCGGCCCCAGCGGCAAACGCTGGAGACCGGCGCGCTCGCCTTTGAATCTCGGCGCGGCCGGCCAGGACACGATCGCTTTCCGGGACTATTCGTGGGCGCGCCGGGATTCGGCGACGACCGCGGCGACGTCCACGCGATCAGCCTCGCCTGGAGCGGCAGTCATCGCCTCAGCGTCGAACGATTGCGCGAGGGCGCGGTCGTCATACAAGCGGGCGAATTACCCACGAATGGCGAACGCACCGGCGATCGATACGAGACCCCCTGGTGTTATGCGACATTCTCGCCGCGCGGGTTGAACGGCGCGATGCAGACACTGCATGCGTTCGTCCGCGAGCGAATTATCCCGCGCGCCGTCGCCGCCAAAGCGAGGCCCGTGCACTACAACACGTGGGAGGCAGTCTACTTCAAACACGACGTCACGACGCTGAAGGACCTCGCAACGCGCGCGGCCGCGGTGGGTGCCGAACGCTTTGTGCTCGACGACGGTTGGTTCAAAGGACGCGACCACGATCGCGCCGCACTGGGCGATTGGATCGTCGATGCAAATAAGTATCCGCACGGCCTTACGCCCCTGATCGATCATGTGCGCGGCCTTGGTCTCGAATTCGGTCTTTGGGTCGAGCCAGAAATGGTCAATCCCGACAGCGACCTGGCGCGGGCGCATCCCGATTGGCTGCGGCGCGAAGGCGGTCTCCCGCCGGTTCTGCAGCGGCATCAAGCCGTCCTCGACATCGCCCGCGCCGAGGTTTCGACCTACCTGTTCGAAGCACTCGACTCGTTACTCGCCGAGCATCCGATCTCGTACCTGAAATGGGACATGAACCGCGATGTGACGGGCGCAGGTCACGGCGCCTATGTGCGGGCACTCTACGCGCTGATCGATCGCTTGCGGGCTGCGCACCCCGCCGTCGAGATCGAAACCTGTGCGAGCGGTGGAGGTCGTTGCGACTACGGAATGCTCGCACGGACAGAGCGCGTTTGGGTTTCCGATTCCAATGACGCTCTCGACCGCTTCGAGATTCAGCGCAACGCCAATCTGTTCCTCCCGCCCGAGATTGCGGGCGTGCATGTCGGACCGGCCGCTTGTCACATCACAGGCCGGCGCCTCAGCCTCGACCTTCGTGCGCACGTGGCGCTGTTCGGGCACATGGGCCTTGAACTCGACCTGCGCGAGTTGAACGAAGCGGATGATGAGCGCCTTCGTCAGCATATTGCCAACCACAAGCGGTTTCGCAAACTCATTCACGCCGGGCGCTATTGGCGCATCTCCTTCGACGATCCGGACCACGCCGGCATGTGCGTGAGCTCCGACGCCGAGGCGTTAGTGCTTGTCGTGCGCACAGGATCGGCGGCATTGGGGCGCGGGGCAGTCCTCAGAGTGCCGGGTCTCAACGACGAACGTATCTATCGTGCCCTGGCGGTAGCGCCGGTTGCGGCGAGCGTCGCGCACGGCCTTTCCGCTACGCTCGCAAAGGGCGGCGCCGCGCTCTCGGGCCGCGTGCTGGCGGCGCGCGGGCTGGAGCTCTTTCTGCCGCGGCCGGAGACGTCGCTTCTTCTGCACTTCGGGGCTGCGTGACCCTTTCTTGCCTTGTTAAGATCGACGCGCGATAACGACCCGACTCCTTCAATTCAGCGGATCTGCCATGCCCTCCTACAAAGCCCCGGTTGCCGACTTCGAATTCCTGATGTTCGATGTGCTCGAACTTGAGAAGCACACCGACCTTCCAGGTTATGCCGACCTCGACCGTGCGACGGTGCACGACGTGCTCGAGGGCGCGGGCAAGTTCATGTCCGAGATCCTGCAGCCGTTGAACCAATCGGGCGATGAGGAAGGCTGCCATTTCGAAAACGGCGTCGTCCGCACGCCGAAGGGCTTCAAGGAAGCCTATCAAGCCTACTGCGAGGCCGGCTGGAATCGCCTCGGCGTGCCGGAACAATTCGGCGGCGCCGGCTTGCCGATCATCTTGACATTCGCCGTCGCCGAAATGGGTTCTTCGTCGAACCAGGCCTTTGCGATGTACCCGGGACTGACTTCTGCCGCCTATTCGGCGTTGATCGCAACCGGTGCGCCCTGGATGCGCGAACACATCGTACCGAAGATGGTCGGCGGAGAGTGGACCGGCACGATGTGCCTCACCGAACCGCATTGCGGAACCGATCTGCGCCTTATGAAGACGAAGGCCGTGGAACAGCCGGATGGCACCTATCGCGTGTCGGGCACGAAGATTTTCATCTCCGGCGGCGACCACGATCTGACGAAAAACATCATCCATATGGTGATTGCAAAAATCCCGGACGAGAACGGCAAGATCCACGACGACCTGTCGACCGTGAACTTCTTCATGGTGCCGAAATTCCTGGTCTCCGAAGACGGCAAGATGGGCGCGCGCAACGGCGTCTCGACCGGCTCAATCGAAAAGAAGATGGGCATCAAGGCGAACGCCACCGCTGTCCTGAATTTCGACGAAGCCGTCGCCTGGCGCTTAGGGCCAAAGCCGCAGCCGAAGGCCGCAGGCGCGGGCGAGAAAGGCTCGTCCAGCGCCGGCATGAAAGGCATGTTCGGCATGATGAACGCCGCGCGCCTCGGCGTCGGCGTGCAAGGCGTCGCCGTCTCGGAAGTCGCGTACCAGAACGCCGCCATCTACGCGAAAGAACGCCTCGTCGGGCGTGCGCTGACCGGCCCGAAGAATCCATCCGGTCCGGCCGACCCGCTCATCGTCCATCCCGACGTCCGCCGCATGCTGCTGTTCGCACGCGCCGCCGCCGAAGGCGGACGTTCGCTGGCGACATGGATCAGCTACCTCCTCGGCGTCGCGCAATCGAAGCGCAGCGACGCCGAACGCCAAGAAGCCGCCGACCTCGCCGATCTGCTCACGCCGGTGATCAAGGCCTTCTGCACCGACATGGGCTTCGATGCCGCCAACGCGGCTATGCAATGCTTCGGGGGCCACGGTTACATTCGCGACCACGGTATGGAGCAATTCGTTCGCGATGCGCGCATCAACCAAACCTACGAAGGCGCCAACGGCGTCCAAGCGCTCGACCTCGTCGGCCGCAAACTCGCCCGCAACGGCGGCCGCGCACCCTTCGCACTCTTCCGCGTCATCAACGAATTCCTATCCGCCGAATCCGGCGACGCCATGAAGCCCTACGTCGAACCGCTGAAGGCAGGCCTCGCCCGCCTGCAAGACGCCACGATGTGGCTCGCCCAAAACGGTATGAAGAACCCCGACAACGCAGGCGCCGGCTCCGTCGACTACCTGCGCATGTTCGGCATCGTGGTCGTCGGCTACCTCTGGGCCCGCCAAGCCAAAGCCGCCCAAGCCAAACTAGCCGCAAAATCCGGCAACCAAGCCTTCTACGAATCCAAACTAGCGACAGCCCGCTTCTGGATGGAACGCCTAGTCCCCGAAACCGCAGGCCTAAGCGAACGCATCAAAGCCGGCGCCGAAGGCCTAATGACCCTAGACGCCGCCAACTTCTAACCGCAAGATTTATTGGGCCGCGAAACCGCGGCCCAATAAATCTACTCGTGAGAGTGTCAGCGACGCGCGCGCTGGCGAACACGCGATTTCGGTGCCGCAGCGATCCGCGGTGCCTCGGCCTTCTTCCGGCGAAAATCCCGTAACACGCGCACCTTGTCGTTCTCGTCCTTGCTCACTTTGGGCGCTTTAGCGGCCTTGGCCGTCCGCTTCACCCGAACGATCGCCTCGTCGAGAATAAGCCCGATCAGCTGCTCATACTTCCGCCCCAGCATCCGCCACATGATCGGCAGATCCGATGTCTTCGGATTGATCCCCGCGAGCGGGTTCACTTCGAGGAAGTAGATCTTGCCGTCCGATCCCGCGCGCAAATCTGCCCGTCCGCCGTCGCGGCAGCCGAGGACGTTCCACGCGGCGAGCGCCACGCGCTCCGCCTCGCGCCCCAGCGCATCGGTCGCGATCGTGTAGGTGACGCGGTCTTCGTAGTTCT
The DNA here is from genome assembly GCA_016792645.1 of Alphaproteobacteria bacterium. GTDB lineage: Bacteria > Pseudomonadota > Alphaproteobacteria > Micropepsales > Micropepsaceae > SZUA-430. The sequence goes on from JAEUMM010000084.1 coordinate 5,202, forward strand.
CTTTGTTCGACAGCGAATAGAGTCCGGGCTCCGCCTTCTCACCGAGATGAATCTCCATCGCCGCCACGGCGCGCGCGGACGCGCCGCTGCCCAATACGCCGACGGTGAACTCGCGGCCCGTCAGATAAGGCTCCACCAACACCGGCTGAGCAAACCGCTTCAGCAAATCGGTCACGGCCGACTTCAGCTCAGCAGGCGTGCGCACGATCGACTTCGGCGTAATGCCCTTGCCGGTACCCTCGGCGACCGGTTTGACGAACAGAGGGTAGGGCAGGGCGACGCGCTCGATATCGCTCACCCGCTCGATCACCGTAAACGGCGCCGTCGCGACGCCCGCCGCCTGCAGCACCGCCTTCGTGTAGCCCTTGTGCAGACACAGCGTCAGAACGCCCGCATCCGCAAACGTGCAGGGAATGCCGTAGGCCTCCAGCAGCGCCGGCACCTGCGCCTCGCGCGCGACGCCACGCAAACCTTCCGCGATGTTGAAAACGAGATCCCAGCGCTCGCCCTTGGCCAGTCGCCCGACCAACGCCCGCACATGCCCGATCCGGTCGACCGTATGACCGTGCGAAGCGATCGCGGCGGCAAGCCCGTCGATCGTGTCTTCCTTGTCGAACTCGGCCGTCTCTTCGAGCGAGTAGCCTTCATTCAGATAATCGGATCTCAGATCGTAGGTCAGGCCAACGCGCATGGGGGCTCACAATCGAGGCGGCGAATCGGAAG
>JAEUMM010000099.1 GCA_016792645.1 Alphaproteobacteria bacterium
GCGCCGCGATCGAGCCATACATCGCATATCCGTCATCGGCTCCGCCGCGCCCATAAAGTTTGTCGTCCTTCAGAACCGGCGTCCAAGGCCCAAAGCCGTCCCACCAGCCCTTCATCTCCGGCTGCTTGTCGAGATGCCCATAGAGCAGCACGGTGTCGTCGCCCGTGCCTGGCACCTCGATGAAGATGACGGGTGTGCGCTTCTCCAACCGCACGACCTCAAGCGTCGCGCCAGGCAACCCGGCGATCTCCCGCCGCGCCCAAGCCTCCATCAGCTTCACGGCATCGTCCATGTACCCGTGCTCGATCCATTTCGGATCGTAGGCCGGCGACTTGTTCGGAATGCGGATGTACTCCGTCAACGACGGAACGATCGCATCCCCCCACAACCCATCGACATGCTTCTTCAGACGCGCGTTATCGAACATCACGCTTTCCTCGTCACGAACGGCAATGTGGACGTCAAACCACCATCGACTGGGAACGCCTGTCCGTTGACGTAAGACGCTTCATCCGAAGCCAGGAACAGCGCCATCGCCGCGATCTCTTCCGGATGGCCATACCGCGCCGTCGGATTGAGCTGCCCAATCTTGCCTTCGCTGCCGCGCGCCCGCGCACCGTCGAAGATAGGCTTCGTCATCCCCGTCTCGATCAGGCCCGGACAAATCGCGTTGACCCGCACGCCCGTGCCGTAGAGCTCGTTCGCCGTCACCTGCACGAGCGAGATCACGCCCGCCTTCGACGCCGAATAGGGCGTCGGACCCGCATTTGCGCGAATGCCCGCGACCGACGCTGTGCAGACGATCGCGCCCTTCTTCTGCGCCACCATCAACGGCACGACATGCTTGATCGCCAGAAACGGCCCGATCAAGTTGACGCGCAAAATCTCCTGCCACTGCTCGACCGTCTGCTCGACGATCGGCACATAGCCGCCGGAGATGCCGGCGTTCGCGTAGATCGCATCAACGCCGCCGAACTCCTTCACCGCCCGCGAGATGTAACCCTTCACGTCCGCTTCGGACCCCGCATCCGCCGTCACCGCGACCGCGCGACCACCCGCTTTGGTGATCATCTCGACGGTCTCGTGCACGGCCTCGCTCTTGTCGACGCACAGCACCTGCGCGCCTTCCTTCGCGTAGAGCTTCGACGACGCACGCCCGATACCCGACCCCGCGCCCGTGACGATCGTGCGCTTGTCCTGTAGCCGTCCCATGAAGCCCTCTTTCTCTTCGATTGCGGATGGCCGGTTCTAGCAAATCCCCGCCGCGCGAACACCCCTTACGCGGCGCAACTCAGCCGGTCTTTTTCGCTGAGCCCGAAGCCCCGGCGAGCCTGCGCTCCGCAGCCGAATCCGCGATCAGCGTCTTAAGCCGCTTCAACCGCGTTTCCTCGCGCTTCGCATTCATGACCCACCATGTGGCAACACGCTGATACCCGGGCGGCTGCGCGGTGAAGAACGCCCAGGCGCTCTTGTTACGCTCGAATGCCGCCTTCAGCGCCGGATCGAGCGGCTGCCGCGTTTCGTAGGAATAGTTGAGCCCCGCCTTGCTCCCACGCGCCTCATAGGCCTTAAGCCCGACAGCCTTCATCCGCTTCGCCGCGATCAGCCGCTTCACATGGCCGACGTTGATCGCGCTCCACTTGCTCTTCGCTTTGCGCGGCGTGAAGCGGATCGTGTGGTGATCTTCGCCGCCCCGCCGCACGCCGTCGATCCAGCCGACGCACAGCGCCTCGTCCAACGCCTCGTGATAGGTCATCGATGGCTCGCCGGAACTCTTCTTCCAGAACCCGACCAGCAACTCGTCCGCCGTCGCGTGATTCTTCTCAAGCCACGTGCGAAATTCGGCGGGGGTCGCAAAGAAGCGCGGCTTCACCGGTACTCGTCGTTCAGAGCGTCGAGCACCTTCGACCCCGGACACAAATCCTTCGCGCCGAGCCGGTTCAACGGCACGTCGACCGTCCGCAGGAACCCGTGCAGATCGCGCGGATTGGGATCGAGATACAACAGACCCGTCACCACTTCGCCCGCCTCGTGGTGCTTCTGCAGATAGTCCATCGCGGCCACGCGGTTCGTCGGATCATATGCGCCGTCGAGCTTGTGCAGCCGGATGATCGAACCGTCGTGCTGCTCCACGTCCTGCACCGTGCCCGGCGCATAATCGACGGTGATTTCCGCCCGCCCCTCGATGAAGTCGATCTGATTCACGCTCTCGTTATGCTCGCGCACGAAGTCGAAACTCTTCGTCGACCCCGCATGATTGTTGAACGCGACGCACGGTGAAATCACGTCGATGAACGCCGGCCCGTTATGCGCCATCGCCGCCTTGATCAACGGCACCAGCTGCCCCTTGTCGCCTGAGAACGAGCGCGCCACGAAAGTTGCCCCCGCCATTAGCGCCATCCCGACAAGATCGATCGGCGCGTCGTTGTTCGTACCGCCTGCCTTCGACTTCGATCCGCGGTCCGCCGTCGCCGAAAACTGCCCCTTGGTCAGCCCGTACACGCCGTTGTTCTCGGTGATGTAGACCATGTTCACGCCGCGCCGCACGCAATGCACGAACTGTCCAAGCCCGATCGACGCCGAGTCGCCGTCGCCCGAGATGCCCAGATAAAGCAGGTTCCGGTTGGCCATATTCGCGCCAGTCAGCACCGACGGCATGCGCCCATGCACGCTGTTGAAGCCGTGGCTTTGGCCCAAGAGATAATCCGGCGTCTTCGACGAACACCCGATTCCCGACAGCTTCGCCACGCGATGCGGCTCGATGTTGAGTTCGAAGCACGCCTGGATCAGCGCCGCCGAAATCGAGTCGTGCCCGCACCCTGCGCACAGGGTCGAGATGGCGCCTTCATAGTCGCGATGCGTAAACCCGCGCTCGTTCTTCTCAAGTCCCGGGTGGCGAAACTTCGGTTTGGCGAGATACGTCATGACGCAACCTTCGTGCGGGGCTTGGAACCGAACGCTTTCAGCCGCTCCGCAATTTCCTTGGTGATAAAGCGCGCCGTTATCGGCGTGCCGTCGTAGTGCAGGATCGAGATGAAGCGCGCCGGGTCGATCGCGCCTTCGTTGACCAGCAGCATGCGCATCTGCGCGTCGCGGTTCTGCTCCACCACGAACACCTGATCGTGCGCGTTGACGAATTCGATCACCTCGTCCGCGAACGGAAACGCGCGGATCCGCATCGTATCCAGATGAATGCCTTGAGTTTCGAGCTTGGCCAACGCCTCGTCCATCGCCGCCGACGTGGACCCGAAATAGATAACCCCGTAACGCGACGGCTGCACCGCCTGCCGGATGATCGGCGCCGGCACCATCTGCTTCGCCGTGTCGAGCTTTCGCAACAACCGCTGCATGTTGTCGACGTAATCGGAGCCCTCCTCCGAATACTTCGCATACCGGTTGCGCGATGTGCCGCGCGTGAAATAGGCGCCGCGCGTCGGGTGGGTGCCCGGCAACGTGCGATAGGGAATCGCGTCGCCGTCGATGTCGAGATAGCGGCCGAACTCCGTCCCCACCTCAAGATCCTCGAACGACATCACCTTGCCGCGGTCATACTGCCGCGCGTCGTCCCAACGAAACGGCTTTGTCAGCCAATCATTCATGCCGATGTCGAGGTCGAGCAGCACGAAGATCGGCGTCTGCAACCGCTCCGCCAAATCGAACGACTGCGCCGCAAACTCGAACGACTCGCCCGGATCCTCAGGCAGCAGCAACACGTGCTTGGTGTCGCCGTGGCTGGCATACGCGCAAATCTTCAAGTCCGACTGCTGCGTCCGCGTCGGCATGCCGGTCGACGGCCCGCCGCGCTGAATATCGAAAATCACCGCCGGAATCTCGGCGAAATAGGCAAGGCCCAGAAACTCCTGCATCAAGGAAATGCCGGGCCCCGACGTCGACGTGAACGCCCGTGCGCCGTTCCAACCGGCACCGATCACCGACCCGATCGCCGACAACTCGTCTTCCGACTGAATGATCGCAAACCGGTTCTTCTTTGTCTCCGGATCGATGCGGAAACGCTTGCAGTGCTTCATGAAGGCTTCCGCCATCGAGGTCGACGGCGTGATCGGATACCACGCGCACACCGTGGCGCCGCCGTAAACCGCGCCCAGCGCCGCCGCATCGTTCCCGTCGATGAAGATGCGATCGCCCACCCGATCCGACGGCTTCACCGAAAGCCCGCACGAGCCTTTCAGGTGCTCCCGCACATAATCGCGCCCGATCGCCAGCGCATCGAGGTTCGGCTTGATGAGCCGGTCCTTGCCCGCATATTGCTCGCCGACGAGCTTCACCAGCACCTCGTGATCCATATCCAGCAATTCGCCCAGCGCGCCGACATAGATCATGTTCTTGAGCAACTGCCGGTCGCGCGGCAAATCCCACCGCTTGTTCGCCATCTCCGTCAGCGGCATGCCGATGATGTTTATGTCGTTGCGAAACTTCGACGGCGGCAACGGCTTCGTCGAGTCGTAGAACAGATACCCGCCCGGATCGATTTCGCGAACGTCCTTGTCCCAGGTCTGCGGGTTCATCGGCACCATCAGGTCGACGCCGCCGCGGCGCCCGACCCATCCGTCGCCCGACACCCGCACCTCGTACCACGTGGGCAGGCCCTGAATGTTTGACGGAAAGATATTGCGCGTAGCGATCGGAACGCCCGTGCGCAGGATCGCACGCGCGAACATCTCGTTCGCGCTCGCCGACCCCGAACCGTTGACGTTGGCGAACTTGACGACGAAGTCGTTCGTCGCCTCTATCGGCTTTGGCATGATTCAGCCTGCACAATTTCAATTAGAGATTTCTGCATGTCCCACGCGCCCGTGGGGCAGCGTTCGGCGCACAGACCGCAATGCAGGCAAAGGTCTTCGTCCTTCACCATCACACGCCCGGTCTTCAACCCGTCGCCGACGTAGAGATCCTGCGTCTTGTTCTTGGCCGGCGCCATCAACCGCGTGCGCAGGTCGCCCTCTTCGCCGTTCTGCGTAAAGGTGATGCAATCTAACGGGCAAATGTCGACGCACGCGTCGCATTCGATGCACAGCTTCGCCGCAAACACCGTCTGCACGTCGCAGTTCAAACAGCGCTGCGTCTCCTTGTAGCCAAGCTCGCGGTCGAACCCGAGTTCCACCTCCGCCCGCACGTCTTTCAGCGCCACTTCATTCGGCAGATGCGGCACCTTATAGCGAAGGTCGAGCGCGACATCGTTGTCGTACGACCACTCGTGGATGCCCATCTTCTGGCTTATGAGATTCATGAGCGGCGGCGGACGGTCGTTCACGTCTTGCGCCTGGCAGACCTTGTCGATCGAAATGGCCGCGCCATGGCCGTGCGCCACGGCCCAAATGATGTTCTTCGGCCCGAACGCCGCATCGCCGCCGAAGAACACCTTCGGATTCGTCGACTGATAAGTAACGTCGCTGACAACCGGCATGCCCCATTTGTCGAACTCGATGCCCACGTCGCGCTCGATCCAAGGGAACGCATTCTCTTGCCCCACGGCGACCAGAACATCGTCGCACGGCATCAGCACGTCGGGCTCACCTGACGGCACCAGATTGCGCTTGCCCTTCGCGTCGTACTCCGCCTTCACCTTCTCGAACAGAATGCCGGTCAGCTTCCCGCCGCTGTGCTTGAATTCCTTCGGCACCAGGAAATTGTGAATCGGAATGCCTTCGCGCTGCGCGTCTTCCTTCTCCCAAGGCGACGCCTTCATCTCGTCGAAACCTGAGCGAACAACCACGTCGACGTGTTCGCCACCCAGCCGCCGCGACGTCCGGCAGCAATCCATGGCCGTATTGCCGCCGCCCAGCACAATCACGCGCTTGCCGATCTTGGTCGTATGCCCGAAGGAAACCGACGACAACCAGTCGATACCGATGTGAATGTTGGCCGCCGCTTCTTCGCGCCCGGGAATTTCGAGATTGCGTCCGCGCGGCGCGCCGCAGCCGACGAACACGGCGTCGTAACCCTCGGCCAAAACCGACTTCAGGCTGTCGACCCGCTGCCCAAGCCGCAGCTCCGGCTGCAAATCCGTGATGAACCGAACCTCTTCGTCGAGCACGGCCTCTGGCAGACGAAACTTCGGGATCTGCGTGCGCATCATCCCGCCCGCCTCAGGGTCTTGATCGTAGAGCACGCAGGTGTAGCCGAGCGGCAGCAAGTCCCGCGCCACCGTCAACGACGCGGGCCCCGCGCCGATCAACGCGACGCGCTTCCCGTTCTTCGTCGCTGCCGGCTTCGGCAACCGGTCCCGCACATCGCCCTTGTTATCGGCCGCGACGCGCTTCAGACGGCAGATCGCGACAGGCTCCGCCTCCACGCGCCCGCGCCGGCAGGCAGGCTCGCAAGGCCGGTCGCAGGTACGCCCCAACACGCCCGGAAACACGTTCGACTTCCAGTTCACCATGTAAGCGTCGGCGTATCGCCCCGCCGCGATCAGCCGGATGTACTCCGGCACCGGCGTGTGGGCGGGACACGCCCACTGGCAGTCGACGACCTTGTGAAAATAGTCGGGATTCGAGATGTCAGTGGCCTTCATGCCCGGCCGTTGCGACTTCGCCGGCGCATCAATGGCATCGATACTCATAGTGCGTTCGGTCTCCTCCAAAGGGCGCACGAAGCGGCACTGTTCTTTTTGTGATGAAGCACCCCGGACGCGCACTATAGACGCCTGCCCCGCCGCCGTCATAGACCGTTGCCGACCCCACCGCTCTAATTTGACAAAGATATTAGGGCCTTTCTCGCCAGTGCAAAAAACCGGGCGACACCTATCTCAAGGGCAACCATGGCCGAGTCCACGCCGGATCTTTCAAAACACAAGAACCGCCTGCCCCTGGCAAGGCTGCGCCGGACCTGTGATCCGAAATCGTTCAGTTTCAAAACGACCGCAGAGCTGAAACCCTTTGAAGGCCTGGTGGGTCAGGAACGCGCCCTCGAAGCGCTGGACCTCGGCGCGCGCATCGACAAGCCCGGCTTCAACGTCTTCGTTTTGGGTGAACGCGGCACCGCGCGCCACGGCACCGTGCGCGGCCTGATCGACAAATATGCGACAAGCCAACCCGCGCCGTCGGACTGGGTCTATGTCGCGAACTATTCGCAAGCCGACCGTCCCCGCGCCATCGCGCTCCCGCCCGGCCGCGCCGAGAAATTCAAAGCCGCAATCGACCGCGCCGTGGACGAACTCCTGGCGCTCATCCCGGCGGTCTTCGAAAGCGAGGAATACCAAACCCGCCGCCGCACCGCTCTCGAAGACGTGAACGAGGCGCAAGAACAAGCCTTCGAGGCTCTCAACGAAAAGGCGCGCACGCAAAGCGTCGCACTGCTTCGCACCCCCGTGGGGTTCACCTTCGCGCCCATCGCCGCCGGCGCCGTGATGAAACCGGAGGCGTTCAACGAACTGCCCGACGCGGGGCGCAAAACGATCACCGACAAAATCGAAGTGTTGCAAAAAGAACTTGCGGTCCTCCTGGAACGCATGCCCGGCTGGGAACGCGAGCGCCGCCAGAAGGTGACGGAACTCGACCGCGAGTACGCCCGTCTTGCCGTCCTGGACGTCATGCGCGAGGTGGCGAAGACCTTTGCCGACCTGCCCGAAGTCCTAACGCACATCGAAGCCACCACGCAGGAGTTGGTCGCGCAGGTGGGCCTCTTCCGCGCCCACTCGGCCGCAAAACGCGAAGAGGTCGCCCCCGGCGTCGTCGTGGCCGACATCATGACCGAAGCCGATCCGCGCTTTCGCCGCTTCCGCGTCAATCTGCTGGTCGGAGACGGCGAGAAGAAATTTGCCCCGGTGGTGATCGAGGACAACCCGTCGATGGGCAACCTCGTCGGCCGCATCGAACAGCAAGCGCAGATGGGCGCGCTCTTCACCGACTTCACGTTGATCCGCGCCGGCAGCCTGCACCTCGCAAACGGCGGCTTCCTCCTGATCGACGCGCGCCGCCTCCTCCTCGAACCGTACGCGTGGGAGGTTCTGAAGCGCTGCCTGCGCGCGCGACAAATCACGATCGAATCGCCGACCGACCGCGTGTCGATCCTGACCGCCCAGTCGCTGAAACCGGATCCCATCCCGCTCTCGACCAAAGTCATCCTCTTCGGCGACCGCCAGCTCTACTACGCCCTCTTCGAAGGCGACCCCGACTTCGCCGAACTGTTCAAGGTCGCCGTCGATTTCGAAGACACGGTCAAGTGGACCGACGCCAGCGCCGCCGACTACGCAAACCTGATCGGATCGATCGCGCAGCGTGAAGAATTGCGCCCGCTCTCCGCCGCCGCGGTCGCCCACGTCATTGAAGAGCTCGCACGCGAAGCCGAAGACGCCACCAAGCTCTCGCTGCGCATCGGCAATCTGGCGGACCATTTGCGCGAAGCCGATTTCTGGGCCGCCGAAGCGGGCCATAAGGTCATCGACGCGCCCGACATCGACCGCGCCATGTCCGCCTACGAGCGCCGCCACGAACGCGTCAGCGTGCGCGCGCAGGAAATGATCGAACGCGACATCATGCTGATCGACACGGCGGGCGCGAAGGTCGGCCAGATCAACGGCCTCAGCGTCATGTCGCTCGGCGGCTACGCTTTCGGCAAGCCAAGCCGCATCACCGCGCGTGTGCGTATGGGCACCGGCCGCGTCATCGACATCGAACGCGAAGTCGCCTTGGGCGGCCCGTTGCACTCGAAAGGTGTCCTGATCCTTTCGTCATACATCGCAAGCCGCTACGCCCTCGACCGCCCGGCCTCGCTCTCGGCCAGCCTCGTCTTCGAGCAATCCTACGGCGGCGTCGACGGTGACAGCGCTTCGTCCACCGAACTCTACGCCTTGCTCTCCGCGCTCGCCGACGTCCCGATCCGCCAAAGTCTCGCCGTCACGGGTTCGGTCAATCAGCGCGGCGAAGTGCAAGCTATCGGCGGCGTGAACGAAAAGATTGAAGGCTTCTTCGCGCTTTGCCGCGCACGCGGCCTCGATGGCACGCACGGCGTCATGATCCCGAAGGCCAACGAGCAGCACTTGATGCTCCGCCGCGACGTCGTCACCGCCGTCGAACAGGGGAAATTCCATATCTTCTCCGTCACCACCATCGACGAAGGGATCGAGCTTCTGACAGGTATTCCGGCAGGCGAACCCGGGCCCGACGGCCGCTACCCGAAGGACACCATCAACCGCCGCGTCGAAGACCGCCTCATCGCCTTTGCCGACGCACGCCGCAAGTTCGGCAGCGACGCGGACAAGACCTCATGACGATGATCGCCCGCCGCATCGTCCTGCGCCTTGACCCCACCCGCTCGCCCGATGGTTCGCTGCCGCACGCGATGCGTCTCGCGAAAGCCTTCCATGCCGAACTCGCGGCCCGCATGATCGCCGACACGCGCCTCGCAGGGGGCCTGGCCTTTGCCGCCCCCGGCGTCGAACGTCAACTGCGCCGCGCCGAGGCCAATCTGCGCCGCGAACTCACCGGCCTCGCCAAGCGCGAAAGCGCAATCTGCACCTTCGAGGTCGTGCATTGCGCGGGCATCCTCGCGCGCGAATGCACGATGGATGCCGGCGACATTGTCGCCATCGAACTGCCGCGCATGGAGGTGTCGCGTACCGAACTGCGCGAAGAGATCGCGGCAACCCTCGGTCACGCCCGCGGCATCGTGCTCCTCCCGGCCACCGAACGCACACTCATCGGCCCGGTCGTCGTCGTCGTCGAACACCGCATGCATTCAAGCCCCCTGATCGAACAGGCGGAAGCCATCGCTCGGGCTTTGAACGCGCCGCTCAAGATCGTCGAGCGCGACGGCGACGTGGAACGCCAAGAAGCCGGCGACATCGCGACGGCGATCAGGCGCCTCAGCGCGATCCTTGCCGTGGTCGATGCGAAAGACCCGATTGTCGATGCGTTCATCGCGCGCCCGCGTTTCTTGCGCGAAATGGCCACGCCGCTGCTGCTGCTGAAGCCCGCTTAGGTCTGCAGGACCGACCGGTCGATATCAGCGATCCGCGGCCTTCCGATCAACGCCATGCTGGTACGCAGCTCCCGCTTCATGGTCTCAAGCACGCCCGTCACACCCGCCTCGCCCTTCGCTGCCACGCCGTAAACCCATGCACGCCCGATCATGCAGGCCTTTGCACCCAAAGCCAGCGCCCGCGTCACGTCTTGCCCGGAGCGAATACCCCCGTCCATCAGAACCGTGATTTTGTCGCCGACCGCATCGGCAATCTTGGGCAGCACGGCAATCGACGACAGCGCCGCGTCCAATTGCCGGCCGCCGTGATTGGAAACGACGATTCCCTCCGCCCCTGCCGCAACCGCCTCGCGCGCATCGTCTTCGTCAAGCACGCCCTTGATGATCAACGGGCCCTTCCACTGCGACCGGATCCACTCCAAGTCTTTCCAGGTCACGCTGGGGTCCAAAGCGGTAGAGGTCCACGCCAGCAACGCGCCAAGCGACGTAGCGTTCGGCACGACTCCGCTCAAATTGCCGAGCGTCAGCGGCCGCCCTTTATAGCCGACGTCATAGACCCACGACGCGTGACGCGCGACGTTCCACCCCAGCCGCATCCGCCCGATGGAGTTGAGCTTCACGCCGAACCCGTTGCGGATATCGCGATAGCGGGTGCCCAAGACCGGCAGATCCACGGTGAACACCAACGCCCCGCAATTCGCGGCCGATGCTCGAGAAAGGATCTCGCGCACGACGCCCCGGTCCTTCATCATGTACAGCTGAAACCAGAACGGCTTCGTCGTCGCCTTGCGCACCTCCTCGATCGGACACACACCGACCGTCGAAAGCGTGAAGGGAATGCCCGCCTTCTCCGCCGCACGCGCCGCCAGGGCCTCGCCGCGCCGCGCCATCATCCCTGCAAATCCCACAGGCGCCAGAATGATCGGCAGCTCTTGGCGCTGACCGAACAAGGTCACGGACGTGTCCAGCGTTGACACATCGCGCAAGACCTTTTGCCTCAGCGCCAGCTTCTGCAGATCGTCGCGATTGGCGCGCAACGTCGCCTCGTCGAATGCCCCGCCGTCGACATAGTCGAACATCACGCGCGGCAACCTTCGCCGCGCCAGTTCGCGATAATCCGAAACGGAGGCAGGTGCCAGCATCGAAAAGTCCCAGAGCGATTCTAAGAGTGGAGTCTATCTCACGCGTACTGTCGACCAAGCCCGCCGATCGTCTCGCGGAACTCGGCCACCGTTTCGTCGATGATCTGTTTGACCGGCTTCACGCTGTCGATGCGGCCTGCGACCTGCCCCGAAAGCGCAATGGACGATTCCATATCGCCCCCGAAGTACAGATCCTGGGCCCGCCCGAATTCCGCCATTACCGAAGGCCCCTGATAGCCCGGCACCAGTTCCCGCTCCAGCCTGGACGTCTTCTCCGTGCGTAGGGCACGCAGCGCCGGCCGCGAAAACTGATTGAGGAACACGGTGCTCGTATCCTCCGCATCGATGATCGCTTGCTTCCAATTGCGATGCACCGGCGACTCGGCGGCAGAGACCATCCGCGTCCCCATCTGAACGCCCTCAGCCCCCAGGGCAAACGCCGCAGCCATTGACCGTCCGCAGGTCACACCGCCGGCCGCAATGATCGGAACGTCGACCTTCTCGCGCACAAGCGGCAGCAGCACCATCGACATGACCGGTTGCGGATTCTTGAAACCGCCGCCTTCGCCGCCTTCCACCACCAGCCCGTCGACGCCGGCGTCCACCGCCTTCAATGCCGCCTTCAAGGTCGGAACGACGTGAAACACCTTAAGGCCCAGGGCTTGCAGATCACGGCAGTATTTTCCGGGATCGCCCGCCGAGGTGGTGACGAAGCGAACGCCCTGCTTAACCACCGCGTCTTCGACGAACTTCACGATGTTCGGATCGCGCACGAACGCCAGCGCGATGTTCACGCCGAACGGCTTGTCCGTCAGCGTCTTCATCTTCTTGATCTCCGCGCGCACGGCGTCGAGTTCGCCCGACGACGTCTCGATGACTCCAAGCCCGCCCGCATTCGAAACTGCCGAGGCCAGTTGCGCCCGCGCAATCCATCCCATCGGCGCCTGCACGATGGGATACTGAACGCCCAGCAGGCGCGTCACGCGATTGTCGAAACCCATAGCGGTCACCAATTGCTGCGCAGAGGAACGCTGCGTTGTATCTTCACGGTGATCACGCGCTGCCCATCCCGCAGGATGACGAGTTCCACCATGCTGTTGCGCGGCCCCTGCATCCCGCGCGCAAAGAAGTAGAACGGCACGCGTCCCGCCGCGGAGTAATCGCCGTCGATCGCAATCACCCCGTCGCCGTTCTTCAGGCCGGCTTTCGCGGCGGGACTTCCCGGCTGAACTTCGGCAAGCTTCGGAAACGGCTGCGCCTCCGTAAGCCGCGCGCCGATCCCGAAGGGGTCATAAGGCGGCGGCATGTCGGCGCGGCCCGGCGCAACCCAACCGGCGATCACGACAAACGCGACCAGCGCCAAAGCGAAAACACGCGTCATGCCATATCTCCAACCATTGCGACGGCCCGCACCATAGCCGAACGCCGCCCACCTGTTACAAGCACGGAAACAACCCCGATTGACGGCGACTGCATTCGCCTCAATTGTGCCCCCGGATTCTCGAGACTTCAGCCGATGCGCATGCTTATCATCATCGCCGTTTGTTCAGCCCCGCTAGCCCTCGCCGCCTGCGGCGAAAGCAACCCGCAGGGTAGATCAGGCACAAGCCCGCCGATCCGCGCCGCATGCGCCACGCCCGAACAGGCGGGCCTGAAAGCCCAAGACATCACCCGCAAACTCGTTGAAGCCCGCAAGACCGGCGCCATCACGCAGGACCAATACGTCGCCTTCAACACGACCATGAGCAACGCCCTGCTCGCCTGGTCCGAAAAGCAAGATCTGAAGGCCTACTGCGCCGCACTCGAACGCATCGCAACCGACGCGAACCTCCAATAAATTCAGAGACAGTTTGCGGAGTGCTACGTGCCCGCACGCACGGCATCTTCCCTCCAACAACGGAGGAAAATATGTCGTTCCGCGTCCAAGGCCTGCACCCCACCGAATTCGAACACCTCTTCGGCCTCGACGATGCCAGCCTCGCCAAACACAAGGCCAAACGCTACGTCACGGACGAAAACGGCGGCTATCCCTGCCGTATCACGCTGGAAGACGTCGGGGCGGGCGAAAACCTTCTCCTCGTCAACTACGCCCATCAACCCTGCGCCACCGCTTACGCGTCGCAAGGCCCCATCTTCGTCCGTGAGAAACATGCAACACGGGCTGAATGGATCGACGAGATCCCCGATCAACTGCAAGTGCGCCTGCTCTCGCTGCGCGCTTACGACCGCAACGACATGATGGTCGACGCCGACGTTATCGACGGCAAAGCCCTAAAACCCCTCATCGAACGCTTCCTGGCGAACAAAGAAGTCGCCTATCTTCACGCCCACTTCGCCCGCCGCGGCTGCTTCGCCGCCAAGATCGAGCGCACGTAGCTCAGGCGGCATCGTGCAAAATCACGCCGAGCGTATAGCGCTCGCCGGTACGCACGGTGCTCACGCCGTGTCGCATCGCGACGCGCGAAAAGCCCTTGGCTGAAGCGACCGGCCGCTGGTTCACCGCGAATAAAACCATGTCGCCTGGCCCCAACGGCACCGCCTCGGCCCGCGTCTGCCGCCGCGGCGCCGTCTCGGTCAGCACGAACGCGCCGCCGTCGAAATCATGCCCCGGCGCGCTCAACAACACCGCCGCCTGAATGGGAAACTGTACGCCGCCGTAAAGATCCTGATGCAGCCGGTTGTAATCGCCCGGCCCATACTTCAACAGCAACGGCGTCGGCCGCTTCTGCCCTTGCGCGTGACAGTGCGCCAGAAACCCATCGAGATCGCGCGCATAGGATACGTCCGCACCCAGCCGTTCTGCCCAAATAGCGGCAATGGGCGCCAGATGCGCGTAAAGCTCATGCCGCATCTCATCGATCAGCGTCGGCAGCGGATAGGAAAAATACTGATACTCGCCCTGCCCGAACCCATGACGCGCCATGACGACCCTGCTGCGGAACAAATCCTGCGCATACCAGTCGCGCACCTCCGCGCACGTCGCCGCATCGAACACGCCGCGCGCAACGGCAAAGCCCTGCGCGTGCAGATCCCGCTCCACCGCCGCCCAATCGACAGCGGAAAGAACCGCGCGCGGCATCCCGCGCACGGGCTCAATCATCGTGGCCATGGCTATTCCGCCGCTTCCTTCGCGAGCAGCGTCTTCTTCCGCTTCGTGCCGAAGTGATAGCCGCCGAGACCACCGTCACTCGCCACCACGCGATGACACGGAATGGCGACAGCGATTTTGTTCGCCCCGCACGCCTGCGCCACCGCACGCTGAGCCGTCGGATGCCCGATCGACTTCGCGATTTCCGTATAGGACCGCGTCTTGCCCGCCGGAATGCGACGCAAAGCCTGCCACACCCGCTCCTGAAACACCGTCCCACGAATATCGAGCGGCAGATCCAGGGATCCCGACGGCGCCTCGACCAACGCCACCACGCGCGCCAAGGCCGAGTTCAGCTCCCGCTCGGCCGCGATGAGCCGCGCTTTCGGAAAGCGCGACTGCACGGCCTCATGCGCCGCCGTCGCCGTGTCGCCGAACGCCAGAGCGCAAAGCCCGCGCTCGCTCATCGCGATCCCGACAAAGCCCAGCGAACACTTCGCAACGGCCGCTTTCAGCACCAACGCCGCGCCGCCCGTCTTTACATCGCGCGGCTTCAGCCCAAGCCGCCGACTCGCCTCGTAAGCCCGGCTCGACGAATTGAAACCGGAGTCATAGAGCGCCGCCGTCACCGTCTCGCCGCCCTTCAGCCGTTCGCGAAACTTCTCGACGCGCTTGGCAAGCGCATACTGCTTCGGCGACAACCCCGTCGCCTGCTTGAAGAGTTTATGAAACCGCCCTTCGCTGAAGCCCGCCACCCGCGCGAGATCGGCAACGCTGGGCACATTCTCGTCGCGTTCCAACCGGCGGCAAGCCTCTGTGACCACCTTCGCGATGCGCGCTGACTGCGGCGCCCCATCAGGCTTACAGCGCAAACACGCCCGATAGCCGGCCGCACGCGCCGACGGAATGTCGTCAAAAAACTCGATGTTCTCGCGCTTGGGCGGCCGCGCCGAACAATTCGGCCGGCAGTAAATCCCCGTCGTCTTCACAGCGACGATAAACCGCCCGTCGGCATTGATGTCGCGCGCCGCAAACGCGCGATACCGCGCCGCGTCACTCGCATAGGTCTGACCGTTCGCCACGATCTCGTTATCCGTGTTCAACATCTTCAAATCCCTTCATGTCGTGGATTGAAGATGGCGGGTCGCGGACGCTACCGCACTCCGCTTTCTGACATCAAACCTAGGCCGCCAAGCCCCGATTTAAACATACTTCGAGCGGTCCGCGCCCTGCCGCTCCAGCATCCACCCAGGATACTCGCGCGGCAGCTTCGACACCTCGTCCAACACCTTCAGCTCGTCGCCCGAGAGCTTCACATCCTTCGCGGCCAAATTGTCGGCCAGCTGCTCCACCGTCTTCGCTCCAATGATCACGCTCGTCACATGCGGGCGATGCAAAAGCCACGCGAGCGCAATACGCGCAACCGAACAATCATGCCCCTTGGCGATCGTCCGCATCGCGTCGATGCAAGCAAAGCCGCGCTCCTTGTCGACGGGCGGAAAGTCGAACACCGTGCGCCGCGCATCATTCGGTCCGGCCGTGTCCTTTGCGAATTTGCCCGACAAGAAGCCGCCGGCCAGCGGCGACCACGGCAGGATCGCAAGCTTTTCCTCCTGGGCCAGCGGCACGATCTCGCGCTCGATATCGCGCCCTGCGATCGAATAATACATCTGCGCCGACTCGAACCGCGCGAACCCGCGCCGCTCCGAGATACCCAGCGCCTTCGCCGCATACCACGCCGGTAGATTGCAGAAGCCGACATAGCGAACCTTTCCCGCCCGCACGAGATCGTTCAGGGTCTCAAGCGTCTCCTCGATCGGCGTCGCCACATCCCGCCCGTGGATCTGATAGAGGTCGATGTGATCGAGCTTCAGCCGCTTCAAGCTGGCATCCGCCTGCGCCAGGATGTGCTGCCGCGACAAACCCGACGACAACGGCTTGTCGTTCATCTGCCCGAACACCTTGGTCGCCACGACGACATCGTCGCGGTTGAGGCCGACGTCCTTGATCGCCTGCCCCAAAATCGTCTCAGACGCTCCGAACGAATAGACGTTCGCCGTATCGAAGAAATTGACCCCACCGTCGAATGCCGCCTTCACGAGATCATTCGCCGTTCTCTGATCCTGCTCGCCGACAACCTTCCAAAATCCCTCGCCGCCGAACGTCATCGTCCCAAAGCAGATCTCCGAGACGAGCAAGCCCGTACGGCCCAATTTGCGATAACGCATGGTTCAGCGCCTCATGGTGAAGAGTGAAAGACGGAGTGCGTGAAGCGATCCGGATCTCGTCCGCCGCTCAGCACAATGGCGCAGACTGTAGCCCCGCCACGCCCACAGCGAAAGGCGGAGAGCGCCAGGCGCCAAATCCGCATGATACGCGCGGGAATATCACGGCCGATACGCGGCCCCGCGCTGCCCCGTTGCCCGCAACGGCGCCGCCAAGTTCGCAAAACTGCAGAGAATCTTCCGCGTGTCACGCGGATCGATGATCTCCTCGATCCCAAACTTCTCAGCCGTGCGAAACGGCGAGCGCACGAGATTGAGCCGCTCGTCGATTTCCGCGCGCAGCTTCACCGGATCGGCCGCGGCTTCAAGATCACGCCGGTAAGCGGCCTCGATCCCGCCCTCAAGCGGCAGCGAACCCCAATCGCCCGACGGCCAAGCATAACGGAACGGCAACCGCGTCGCGTTGCTCATCGCGGCGCCCGCCACGCCGAACGCCTTGCGGATCAAAATCGTGCACCATGGCGCTGTCGCCTGATAGATCGCCGTCAAAGCACGCGCGCCATGCCGGATCGTCGCCGCCTGCTCCGCCTCGAGCCCGATGCGAAACCCTGGTATGTCGGCGAGATGCACGACCGGTAGATGAAACGTCTCCGCCAAGTCGATAAACCGCACGACCTTCATGCTCGACTCCGCCGTCCAAGCGCCGCCATAGAGGAACGGATCGCTCGCCAGCACCGCGACCGGCCACCCGTCAAGCCGCGCCAAGCCGGTAATCGACGAACGTCCATGCTGCCGCCCGATCTCGAAGAACGAGCCCTTGTCGAACACCGCCTCGATAATCGTCCGCATCTTGTAGACCTGCCGGCGCGACCGCGGCACGATCTTGATCAGCGCCTCTTCGCGCCGCTCCGGATCGTCGATCTGCTCACCGCGCGGCGGCAACCCGAATACCGACGACGGCAGGTACGACAAAAACCGCCGCGCGCGCTCAAACCCCTCGACCTCGCTCTCGACCTCGTCGTCGACCGCGCCATTCTTCGCATGGATTGAGCTGCCGCCGAGTTCCTCCTTCGTCAAATCCTCGCCGATCTGCTTCACCACCGGGGGCCCCGCTGTGAACATCTGCGCCGTGCCCTTGACGATCATCGAGTAGTGGCTGGTCACGACGCGCGCGGCCCCCAGCCCCGCCACGCTGCCCAAAGCCAGCGACACGACCGGCACCGTCGCCAAATTCGCGACGACGTCGCCCCAGGCCGGATTGGCCGGCACATAGGTGAAGCCCGTCTGCTCATAAGTCTTGACCGACCCGCCGCCGCCCGACCCGTCGATCAACCGCACGATCGGCAGCCGCAACTCGCGCGCCATCTGCTCGGCGACTTCCTGCTTGCGCTTGCCCGCCATATCGGCCGACCCGCCGCGCACGGTGAAGTCATCCCCGGCAACGACGACCGTCCGTCCGTCGATCGTCCCGCGCCCGAACAAGAACGGCACCGGCGTAAAGCCCAACATCTCTCCACCCGGCCCATACTGAGCAGAACCGGTGATCGACCCGATCTCATGAAACGACCCGGGATCGAGCAAAGCATCGATCCGCTCGCGCACGGTCAACTTGCCAAGCGAGCGATGCTTGGCAACGCGCTCTTCGCCGCCCATTTGCTGCGTCAGCGCCTGCCGCCGCTTGAGTTCCTCGATATCCGCTTCCCAGCTCATGATCGCTCCCAAGTATCGTTGGGAGCGATCATGGAGGGCGCAGGCGGGTCAAGCAACCTGTTGCGGAACAGCCGTTAGGCCACGCTTGCGAACGGCGGCGACCGTCGCCTTATCCATGAAGCGCTCTGTCCCGTAGTCTCCTTCGCGTTTCCAGTGGCGCACGATCTCGGCGAACCGTTGACCGTACCGGCGCGCTGTGACGAGGTCGCTCTCCGGCGGCGCGTCGGCATCCGAGTTCGTCTGCGCCATCGGCCCAAGAAACGAGCCGGCGCGATTGACGTCGTCCTGGCTCGCCCCGCTCCAATTCGCACCCGGATGATCGCCCATCGGCACCCAGATCATCGCCATCTGCGCCGCATAGGTGAGAAGCTGCATCAGCGTCACCTGCTTGTCGCCATTGAAGGCCGCGGAGTTCGTGAACCCGCCCGCGAACTTGTCCTTCCACGCCTGCTGCGCCCAAAGCGCGAACGTCGAGTCCAGGAACAATTTGAACGGCCCCGACACCATGCCGAAATACGTGACGCTGCCGAAGATGATGCCGTCCGACTCGCCGAGCTTCGCCAGCGCATCCGCGTCATACCAATGCCCGTCCCTAATTTGCGACTTGTCGATGCGGATCGCATGCACGGTCACCCCGGACACGGCGCATGCACCTTCGACAACCGCTTGCGCTTGGCCGTGCGTAGTCTCGCGCGGCGAATGATAGATAACGGAAATGGTCGTCACGGCAGCCTCCTCATATTATGTACCACACAGTACATAATGAATCAACGGACGGCCGCAAGCCCCATGCCCGAATTTTCTTCAAGCCTGGTCGAGGATTGAGAGCACCCGCCCGACGGCAGCCTTCGTTTCGGCCGGAGTCGGCTGCTGTCGCGCCAAAATCATGAGACCGATCTGCGCCGCCAAGATCGCCCGCGCGGCACCGCGCGCATCGAAGTCCGACCCGAACTCGCCGGCCTTTCGTCCGCGCTCCAGCGCCCTGCGCAGCAGCCCCTCGACTGCGGCGTTATACGCCGCCACCCGGTCGGCAACACCCTCATCGGCCGGCGCGACGCCGGCATTCGCCGACAAGCATCCGCGCCGCCCCGCTTCGCCCGAACACGCCGGCAAGAACCCCATGAGCCACGCTCTAACCGCCTCGCGCGCAGAGCCGTCGCCAAGCGCCCGCCGCGCGTGAGCAAGCAGCATCTCATGATATCGATCGAGCACCGCGTGAAAAAGACTGGCCTTATCGCCGAACGCTGCAAACAGGCTTGGCTTGTTCACGCCGGTGGCCCGCGTGATGTCGTCAAGCGACGTGCGTTCATACCCGCGCGACCAGAAAAGATCGCGCGCGGCATCCAACACGTCATTCGGTTCAAAGCTCCGCGGCCGCGCCATAAGCTCACATATAGGCGCGCGCAACCTCCGCCACCAGCCGCTCGAAAGCGGCGAAAGCGGACAAATCCTCACTCTCAACGCACACGATCCGCCCGCCGCTCGCCGCGATCGCCCCATCGATCATGAGATTGTCGACGAGCCCGAAGCGTTCGATCAGATAGCCATGCACGTCCCGCTCGGCGTCGTCGTCCATGCCCGAGTAGTAGATCGTGCGTGCCGCGAAGGGCGCCTCGCGGCAGCTATAGCCGAAGACGCGCAGGCCGATCGCACGCGCAAAGCCGATCTCGAACGCCGTCCCCGGATCGAGGCTAGGCCCGCGAAAGGGCGAAATGTTGGCGAGTACGATCGCCGAGCCGCGGATCATCTCTTCATTCGCCTGCGCGATGACAAACGCATGCGCTTCCGGCTCCAAGCCTTCGCCGTTGATG
>JAEUMM010000119.1 GCA_016792645.1 Alphaproteobacteria bacterium
CGCCATTCAAAGCCGCACGATAGATCGGCGAAATCGTCGACTCCGGCGTCAGCAGATAGGCCGTCCCGATCTGCACGCCAGCCGCACCCAACATCAGCGCCGCCGCAATCCCACGCGCGTCGCCAATCCCGCCCGCCGCAATCACTGGCACGCGCACGGCATCGACGACCTGCGGCACCAGCGCAAATGTCCCCGGCTGCGAAACAATGTCGTCGCACAAAAACATCCCGCGATGTCCGCCCGCCTCAGCGCCTTGCGCAATCACGGCGTCCACACCACGCGTCTCAAGCCATCGCGCTTCTTCAACCGTCGTCGCCGACGCAATCACGCGCGAACCCGCGCGCTTCACCCGCGCAAGCAACGGCTCAGCCGGCAGCCCGAAATGAAAGCTGACGACGCGCGGCTTGTATTCCTCGACAAGGGCACAGGCCTCTTCGCCGAACGGCGCACGACCACCGGGCACCATGGCCTGCTCAACGCCAAGCTCACGCCGATACGGCGCCAACCGCTCAATCCACTTCGCGTCCCGCGCGGCATCCGCGACGGGAGCCTGATGACAGAAGAAGTTGATATTGAACGGCCGATCCGTGCGCTGTCGAATGATCTGCATCTCGATGCGCGCTTGATCGATCGAAAGCAGCGCACACGGCAACGACCCCAATCCGCCCGCCTCGCAGACCGCGATCGCAAGCGCCGATCCTTGCGCGCCAGCCATCGGCGCCTGAACGATCGGATGCTCGATACCGAACAGGTCCAGCAGACGCCGGTCTCGCCACATGCTCTTCACCACGTGCTTTGCATGCGGCATTCTATCATGTGCAACGCGTGAAACGCTTGGCAGCGCTAGTCGTGGGGACACGTTTACCGCTCATTCACACAGTTTTTCTTGACATCCCGCAGCGCAACCTGCATATGCACAACCGTTGAGGCGCCTTAGGGCCCCTTCGCAAGCGCTCTCGCCGCGTGAACGGCTCGAGATCTAAATCGATCTCATCGATCCTTTTGAGCGCTCAAATCCTCCGGAACTGCCCAGGTAACACGCGGGGCGTCCTACGCAACCCGCGATTTTCGCGTGCGCTGTGTGTGGGCCCAACGCCCCCGATGCGCACGCGCGGACTCGCATATTGAAAGTGAACTTGAGTGAACGATTTTACGTCTTTGGGCCTCGACCCGCG
The DNA here is from genome assembly GCA_016792645.1 of Alphaproteobacteria bacterium. Classification (GTDB taxonomy): domain Bacteria; phylum Pseudomonadota; class Alphaproteobacteria; order Micropepsales; family Micropepsaceae; genus SZUA-430. Next base: position 1,176 of record JAEUMM010000119.1, read on the forward strand.
TCTCCTGAAAGCTCTGACGCAAGAAGGCTACGAGAAGCCCACCCCCATCCAAGTGCAGGCCATTCCGCACGTTCTTGAAGGCAAAGACCTTCTGGGCATCGCGCAAACCGGCACCGGCAAGACCGCGGGCTTCGCGCTCCCGATCCTGCAGCGTCTCGACGCCAACAAGCGCACGCCCGCGCCGAAGACCGCGCGCGCATTGATCCTCTCGCCGACGCGCGAACTCTCCGCGCAGATCGCCGACAGCTTCAAGGCCTATGGCCGCTACATGAACCAAAGCGTCACCACCATCTTCGGTGGCGTCGGCGAAGGCCCGCAGATTCAAACGATGCGCAAAGGCATCGACATCCTGGTGGCGACGCCGGGCCGCCTGCTCGACCTCGTCAACCAACGCGCCGTCGACTTGAGCAAAACGGAAATCTTCGTCCTCGACGAAGCCGACCGCATGCTCGACATGGGCTTCATCCGCGACATCCGCCGTCTCGTGGCCCAACTGCCGCGCGAACGCCAGAACCTGTTCTTCTCGGCCACAATGCCGGAAGAAATCAGCGGCCTGGCCTCCGACCTCTTGAAGAACCCGGTCAGCGTTTCGGTGACACCGCAAGCGACCACCGTTGAGCGTATCGCCCAGCGCGTGATCCACGTCGAAACCTCGTCGAAGCGCGCGCTGCTCATCGAGCTGCTCCGCACCGACCCGGCGATGAACCGCAACCTCGTCTTCACCCGCACCAAACACGGCGCGGACAAAGTGGTTCGTGCCTTGTCGGCCGCGGGCATCGTCTCCTCGGCGATCCACGGCAACAAGAGCCAAAGCCAACGCGTGTCGACGCTGAACGCGTTCCGCGCCGGCCGCACCCGCGTGCTGATCGCAACCGACATCGCCGCCCGCGGCATCGACGTTGACGGCATCAGCCACGTCATCAACTACGACCTGCCGCACGTGCCGGAATCCTACGTCCACCGCATCGGCCGCACCGCGCGCGCCGGCGCCGACGGCGTCGCGATCGCCTTCTGCGACCGCGAGGAACGAGGCCTGCTGCGCGACATCGAACGCATGACGCGTCAGCAAATCCCGTCCAGCGAATGGCGCGCCAAGCCCGGCGAAGTCCAAGCGATGGACGCCGCCGCGCGCGCGCTCGATAGCGAACGCCCTGAGCGCACCGAACGTCCCGCGCGCAACAACAACGGCGAACGCAAAGCCCACGGCGAGCGCAAACCGCACGGCGACCGCAAGCCGAACGGTGAACATCGCAAACCCGGCGGTGATCGCAAACCCCACGGTGATCGCAAGCCCCAAGGCGAACGTCACGCGCACGCCGACCGCAAACCGCACGGCGAGCACCGCGCTCGCCCGGCGCACGCCGATCGCCCCGCGCACGCTGACCGCAAGCCGCACGGCGAACGCCAACAGCACGGCGACCGTCCGGCCCACGCCGAACGTCCGCACGGCGAAAAGCGTCCGTTCAATCCCGGCAAGCCGCGCCATCCGCAGCACGCGGACCGTCGCGTTGCCGCCGGCGCTTCGGCGCACGACGCCAAGCCGATGAGCGAACGCGCCCAACACGCGCAAGCCCGCGACGCCGCGCGTCCGCACACCGGCCCAAAGCCGCACCGCAAAGGCCAAGGCCCAAAACCCGCCGGCGCCCCGGTTCGCGACGGCGCCGGCAACGCGCTCCCGCGCTTCCTGCAACACCGCGGCCGCCCGTAAGCACTAACGACACAGAGCCCCGCCGGCCCACAAAGCCGGCGGCGTTTTCTATTTCGGACTGACCCATGCTACGCACCACCGATCAAAGGTGGAGCGATGCGATGCGCGAAAACAAACTCCGCACCATGTGGGCCAGCGGCCGGGCGGCGACCAACGTCTGGTGCCATATCCCGTCCAGCTACGCGACCGAAGTGATCGCGCATCAAGGTTGGGACTCGCTCACCGTCGACACGCAGCACGGCCCGATCGGTTATACCGAGATGGTCGCGATGCTCACCGCCATCGCGACGACGCCGGCCGTGCCACTCGTTCGCGTGTCATGGAACAATCCCGGCGAAGTGATGCGCGCGGCCGACGCCGGCGCGATGGGCGTGATCTGCCCGACGGTCAACACCAAGGCCGAATGCGAACAATTCGTCGGCGCGCTGCGCTACGCGCCGCTCGGTTACAGAAGCCTCGGCCCCAACCGCGCCCGCTTCCTCGGCGACGACTACACCGCGACGTCGAACGACACGATCCTCGCCATCGCGCAAATCGAAACCGCATCGGGCTTGGAGAACGTCGAAGCCATCGCGTCGGTCAAAGGCCTCGACATGCTCTACATCGGACCGTCCGACTTGGGGCTGTCGATCGGCCGCGAGGGCCGCATGGATCAAACCGACGCCGTCGTCGTCGCCGCCATCGACCGCATCTTGAAGGCCGCGAAAGCTGCGCGGATCAAAGCCGGCATCTTCTGCGTCGACCCCGCTTATTCGAAAGCGATGCTGGCGAAGGGCTTCGACCTCGTCACGGTATTATCCGACACGACGCTGCTCTCCGCCGGAGCAAACGTGCGCAAACAGTTCGTTTGAACGTCGTTCAAAATATCGAACGCACCGGCGCACCGAAGA